>JBEAVQ010000116.1:0-7124 GCA_041160865.1 Pseudomonadota bacterium
CCAAGAATCCGCTTAGAAGAATGGCCAGCACAGCATAGATCGCAATGCTGCGCCGGAGCTCCCTCATGAATTCTTGGTGGTGCTGCGTATCGACGGCGAGTGATATTTGGAGCGGCCCGGCCATTCCCTGAACCATGCCAGCAGTAAAGCTCATCTCATGGAACTCGCGACCGCCACTCCTCCAAGACTGAAGCCCGTGGCCGTCGTCATTCGTGATGAATGATGCTTGCGTAGTCGGGCCGCTGTATCCGTTGGTCTGGTACAACTTTTCACCCTGCGGTCCTTTGACCAGAGCGTAAAGGCTGTGGTGATGGCTCAATGCTTCGTTCAGGCGACTGCGAGCTTCTTCATGGGATCGAGAACTGGCCAGAATGCCCTCGATCAGGTGCTTTTTATCATCCAAGGCGGCGCTATCGAGGTCGACGAAGTGCCTATCAGCCTCTACCATGAAAAGAAGCGCCAAGCCCAGGATGACCGAACTGGCCAGCGCTATAAAAAAGATGGTGAGGCGGGATGTCAGTGACAGCCTGCGAAACATCTAGCGACCCTCCGGCGCTTCGAGCACGTAGCCCATGCCGCGTACAGTTTGGATCAGCTTGAACTGGTGATCATCATCGATCTTGACGCGCAGACGCCTCATGGCCACCTCGATGACGTTAGTGTCGCTGTCGAAGTTCATGTCCCAAACCTGAGAGGCGATCAGCGACCTGGGCAGGACTTCTCCCTGCCTACGCATCAGCAGTTCCAGCAATCCAAACTCCTTGGCGGTAAGATTAAGGCGCTTGCCGTCTCGGGTGACGCGGCGGCGTAGCAGATCAAGTTGGAGGTCTGCCACCTGCAAGGTCGTGGATTCGGTGCCACTACGACCGCGGCGCACAATGGTGCGAACTCGGGCCAAGAGCTCGGCAAAGGAAAACGGCTTGACGAGGTAATCGTCGGCGCCTAATTCAAGCCCCTTCACGCGATCTTCCACCTGATCGCGGGCGGTGAGAAACATGGCTGGCACTTGTAGGCCTTCATGACGTATCGCCTGCAGGACCTCCCAACCGCTCATGCCCGGCATCATCACATCCAGGATCGCGAGATCGTAGTTACCGCCAAGAGCTAGGTGAAGGCCGTCGGGCCCATTTCTGGCCAAGTCCACAACGAAACCGGCCTCGATCAGTCCCTGGCGCAGATATGCCCCGGTCTTAGGCTCATCTTCCACAATCAAAATTTTCATTGGCAACTGACCCTCTTTGGCAGACCTGAGTATGACGACTTCCATTTATTGCGATGGCGAGATGACAAATATGTAATCTTTTCGACATCGTGCTGACGACTTGGTATTTTAATAATTCCCCCTGTCTATGTTACCGATCACATTGAGGAAACCATGCTCGTCAGACGTTCACTATTATTCGCACAGACATGTCTCGCCCTGAGTTGTGCCATGTTAGCTGGTGTAGCCGCGGCCCAAGCCAACAAAGAGCCCGTGAAAAATCTTTCGGTGGTGGAAGTTGAGTACAAGTCTGCACTTAGTGACTTCCGCCCCTACAACGACCAGGCCATTCAGTCCTGGGTCAAAGCCAACGACTTGGTAGGTCGTATTGGAGGCTGGCGCAGCTATGCCAAGGAGGTCGCGACAGGTGAGGCCCTAAAGGATGCCTCTGAAGTGCCTGATACGCAATCTGGTCATCATGGGGGAGTCAAGCCATGAAGCGCTTCCCAAGCACCTCGCTAGGGAAACTGGCGCTATCCGCGATCGCCTTGGCCACGCTTGCCGGTTGCGCCACTGTTAGCCTCGAACAAAACGTTGCTCGGGTGAACGAGGAGGCCAAGAGTTTTGCCGAAGGGCAGATTTCTCTCGCGCGGACTGCCGATGAGCGCGAACAGCGTGCGCAGGCGGCCCAGAAGCTGCTTCAAAACATTCTGGGTCAGCGCGAGGCGGTCCAGCTGGCGCTCGTCAACAGCCCGTCGCTCCAGGCGCTGCTGGCTCAAGGTTGGGCGGAGTCCGCAGATGCGGCACAGGTGGGCAGAATTGCAAACCCGTTCTTCTCCCTGGAGCGCATGGTGGCCGGTGATGAGTTGGAGTTGAGCCGTGCGCTTTCCTTCGGCCTGCTCGATATCCTGACACTGCCTAGTCGCCAGGGAATCGCCAACCGTCGCATCGAAGCGGCCCATCTGCGACTGTCGAGTGATGTGGTCGACCAGGTCACCCGCGTGCGCCAGGCATGGGTCCGCGCCGTGGCTGCGCAACAGACGCTTCAGTATGCCAAGCAGGTGTATGAAAGCGCTGCAGCGAGTGCCGAACTGGCTCGCAGGATGCAGGCCATAGGCAACTTCAATCGCCTCACACGGGCTCGTGAGCAGGCCTTCTATGCGGACGCAGGGACCCGATTGGCAACAGCAACTCACCAAGTAACGGCTGCCCGCGAAGAGCTCGTACGCGTACTCGGTCTGGATGCCCAACAGGCACAGATGCTCAAACTACCGGACCGCTTGCCTGAACTACCCAAACAGGCGCTCGATCCGCAGGGCGTTGCGACGTTTGCTACGCGTAACCGCCTCGACATCCGTCTTGCCCAAAGCACACTGGATGCTTCCGCCAGAGCCCAGGGTTTGAACATGGTCACCAGCATCACCGACATTGAACTGAGGGCCATGCGCAACACCAGCACGAACAGCGTGGCGGGTGAGCGCAGCGTAGCGCGAGGGTATGAAATCGCGGTACGCCTGCCCATCTTTGATTGGGGGGGCATGCAGCGCGATGCCATGAACGCACGCACCTTGGCCGCAGCCAATCAGCTTGAGGCGACCGTCCGCTCGGCGGGTTCAAGCTTGCGAGAAAGCTACTCATCCTATCGCACGGCTTATGACATTGCACGGCACAACCGGGACGAGGTGATACCGCTTCGTAAGGTGATCTCAGAAGAGAACCAACTGCGCTACAACGGAATGATCATCGGCATCTTCGAGTTGCTGGCGGACTCACGTGATCAGGTCTCTACGGTCATGGCTGCGATCGGAGCCGAGCAGCAGTTTTGGCTAGCGGATGCCGCGCTACAAGCCTCACTGGTCGGGCGACCGATGAACACTCCGCTGGCAGCCATGCCCAGTGCGCCAGCCGGTGGCGCTGCGCCTCATTGAATGAAAGATACAACGATGACTTCCAGAAGAGACTTTTTTAAGTACGCCGGGATTGCTGGTGGTGCCGTGGCCGCCAGCGCGGTCAGCCGCGTGGCGATGGCCGCTCTGCCTGAGCCTGTAATACAGACCAGCCCTAACACCATGGCGCCGCTTGTCCCCAACAGCGGACGCGCCTACAACCCGGTGGTGACGCTGAATGGATGGACTTTGCCATGGCGCATGAATCAAGGCGTCAAGGAATTTCACCTGGTCGCCGAACCAGTAGTGCGGGAAATGGCCCCTGGCTTTAAAGCCCATCTCTGGGGCTACAACGGCCAGAGCCCGGGGCCCACGATTGAAGTGGTCGAGGGCGATCGCGTACGGATCTTCGTGACCAACAAGCTGCCAGAGCATACCTCCATTCACTGGCACGGGCAGCGCCTGCCCAACGGCATGGACGGTGTGGCCGGACTGAACCAGCCGGCTATTCCCTCCGGCAAGACGTTTGTTTACGAGTTCGTCGCGCGCCGGCCTGGCACCTTCATGTACCACCCGCATGCTGATGAGATGACACAGATGGCCATGGGCATGATGGGCTTTTGGGTGACCCATCCTAAGGTCAAGAATGATCTGATTGATGAGGTCCAGCGAGACTTCTGCTTCCTACTCAACGCCTATGACATCGATCCGGGCAGCTACACCCCCAAGATCATGACAATGCTGGACTTCAACCTGTGGAGCTGGAATAGCCGGATATTTCCAGGCATTGACAGCCTCAATGTTCGCCTGAACGACAAGGTGCGTATTCGCATTGGCAATCTGACGATGACGAACCACCCCATACATTTGCACGGCCATGAGTTCCTCGTCACTGGTACGGACGGTGGCCCGACACCCAAGAGCACCCGCTGGCATGAAGTGACGACCGATGTGGCCGTCGGTCAGATGCGACAGATCGAGTTTCTGGCAGATGAGGAAGGGGACTGGGCCTTCCACTGTCACAAAAGCCATCACACCATGAACGCCATGGGTCATAACGTTCCGACATTGATTGGTGTGGATCACCGTGGCATCGCCAAGAAGATCAATAACCTGATTCCAGACTACATGGTCATGGGTGAGCGTGGTATGGCCGACATGACTGAGATGGAAATGCCCATCCCTGACAACACCGCTGCGATGATGACTGGCCAAGGCCCCTTCGGATCGGTCGAAATGGGTGGCATGTTCAGCGTTCTGAAGGTCCGCCGTAATCAAAAGCCGGGGGACTACAAGGACCCGGGTTGGTACAAGCATCCCGAAGGCACGGTAGCCCATGAGTACACCGGGCCGTTGACTGAACCAGCGCGCTTCAAGGCGGAGGGTGGGCAGTCCATGCCTCGCGCCCAGATGCCCGCCAAAACGACCGAAGTCAAGGTGCGCAAGCCCTCATCACATAGCAATCACTGAATTTTTTTTCCGGAGTTAACGAATGAAACCCAAGTACATCACTTCTCGCCAAATCTTTGTTTTGGTTGCTCTGACCCTGTCAGCGTCGGCTTTTGCGGCTGGAAAGCACGCCGGTGGGCATGGCCATGCTGACGAGGAAACCGCAATTGGCAAACCAGGTGTTGCCTCCAAGGTAACGCAGACCATCAATGTCGATATGACGGATAACATGCGTTACACACCCTCATCTATTCAGGTCAAGCAAGGAGAGACGGTCCGCTTTGTTGTCAAGAATCAAGGAAAGGTCAAGCACGAATTGAGTCTGGGCACCCAGAAGGAATTGCTCGAGCATCTGGAGCAGATGAAAAAATTCCCAGATATGGAACATGACGAACCTGGCAAAGTGACACTATCTCCAGGACAGCAAGGCGAAATTGTTTGGCAATTCACGAAGACTGGAACCGTAAATTTTGCCTGCTTGATGCCAGGCCACTACGAAGCTGGGATGAAGGGCGCGATCAAGGTTGGCAAGAAGTAATTTCATTACAGGAAAGGGCTGCTGAAATGACTGACAAAAACAGTTCAAAAAATTCAACGAGGCGGTTGCTATTGTTGGGAATAGCTTCAATGTGCTCGTCCTCAATTGCTATTGCAGCCAGCCCAAACGCTATAGCTATACAAGTCTGGAAAGACCCTAACTGTGGCTGTTGCAAAGACTGGATTATTCATTTAGAAAAGAATAATTTTTCTTTGAAAGTAAACGATCAAGGTAATAACGCAGCGCGGGCTCGACTGGGTATGCCTCAAAAGTTCGCTTCATGTCATACAGCTCTGGTCGGTGGATATGTGATTGAGGGGCATGTGCCAGCCGAAGACATTCAACGTTTACTCAAAGAAAAACCACAAGCGTTAGGTCTTGCCGTTCCGGGGATGCCTATCGGATCTCCTGGAATGGACGGTCCTGTCTACGGCGCAAGGCGTGACGCGTATCAAGTCTTGCTAATCCAAAAAGACGGATCATCAAAAGTTTTTAACTCTTACTCATGAGGAAAATATGAAAAATATTCAAACCAAAATTGCAACTTTACTATTGACCATTGGTGCGGCTCTTCCCTTAAGCAGTTTTTCCCAAGCTGTCATGGATCACAGCAAGATGAACATGTCTCAAATGACGCCGTCTTTAACCGACGGAGAGGTCAAGAAAATTGATCTCGAAACTGGCAAGGTCACGATCAAACACGGCGAAATCAAACATATGGATATGCCGGGAATGACAATGGTATTTACTGCTAAAGATAAGAGTTTATTGACCAGCATCAAGCCAGGCGAAAAAATTAAGTTTATGGTGATCAATGAAGGTGGCAAGATGATCGTCACTGACATCCAGCTAGTTCAGTAAGAAAACGTCGCTGCATCGAAAATGTGCAGGGCTCCCTGTTCATTGGGCGTCATAGCCTGTTGTGCAAATTGGCCCATGCATCAATGGATCCTATCCGTCAGCACTGGATAGGATGTGTGGTAGCGGTCATTGGCCTATGACCGAACTGACCGGCTGCCGAGCCTGATGGTTAAAGATCGACCGACCGCTACTGGCAGAAAGCCCACAAATGACTGCGGGACACGACCGGCAGCAACCGCTACAAACAAGTCAACGTCTTAAAAGATGTGACCGGCTGCAATGGGTCGGGAGTGTCTCTACAGCTAGCGCTAGACCGGTCGTTCATGTTCGGTAAAGCGCTAATCACCTGCACAGCATGTCGAGTGCCCGGTATTGGTAGTACAGCAGTCTTTGGAGGTACTACCTGTTGTATGACGGGTAGTGATCGTGGCGGCTATAACGACCGCTCACCACGAGTGGCTCAGTTCAGCCTAAAGCCGCCCCTTAGACTTCTCCACAAACACTTTTTCCATGACCAAGGGGGTTCCCCGGCACATGAACTATGGATTGGAAATCCGAAACATCGCCACAAGTAAATGCTTGCCCGTGCATGCACTAACCCCCCCGCTGAGAAAAAACACCTAGCCAACCGGTATGAACCTATATGAAACCACTGCATATAGGCATCAAGGAGCAAGGCCATGGCTACTAACAACACCTCATCTTCGAACCCACGGGCTGAAAAAACGGGTGACGTGCTGGACGCCCTGTCCAGTGGTATCGCCAAAACCGCAGCCAACGAACCCAAGTTCAAGCCCCAACACCTGGTTCCAGAGGTCCCGGCCGAACCTGCCCGCGAGCTCCTGACCGAAATAATGCTTGCAGATCGTTGGGTGTGTTCAGTCGCACGCCTTCAGCGCTGGCGCACCGTCGGCGAGGGCCCGCAGTACTTGAAGATCGTGGGGAAAGTCTTGTACCGACTCAAAGACATTGAGGCCTATGAAGAAGCCTGTCTGATCCGGAAGTTGTTCTAGGTGCGCACCCAAGGAGGCACCGAACGGGTTGTAAATTGTTCGAACGACTTGGAATCAGTTCGAAATAGTCTTGGCGGACTAGAAGATACCAGATCGCAAACCGCCTAAGTTTTCCAAGGGCAAGCAAATCAAGCACTTTGGGTTCAATGCATTATTCTAAATGTTGAGACAGCTAT
>JBEAVQ010000117.1:0-7038 GCA_041160865.1 Pseudomonadota bacterium
CTTTCGGCCAAGTTCTGCCTAAAGGCCGTCAGTTCTGGATGCGCAAGCAGTAGGCGAAGGTACTGCGTGAGCGGAGCCCGAAGGAAGACTCTCGTAAAGTCACAAAAAATGGATGCGATTCGTCCAAGTCGGAAGTGATCAACAGCGAATGATCAGGCCGCGCGCAGCAGCTCAGCCACCACCGATGGCCGTCGCGCGATCATCGCCAGCAGTACTTGGGCGGGACCAGTGGGGTGACGGCGGCCTTGTTCCCAGTTGAGCAGCGTCCCCTTGGCAACGCCGATACTTTTGGCGAACTGACTTTGCGACAGACCGGTCTGCGCCCTAATCTTGGCCACATCGATTACCGGCACCTCGATAACGTGGACACGCGCGCCGGTATCCGCGCCCCTGGCAAAGGCAATCGCTTCATTGAGGCCCTCGGCCAACTCATCGTAAAACTTGCTCATCTTCGTTCTCCATAAGTTGCCAGAAGCGTCTTGGCCAACTGTACCAGGTGGGCCTGCTCGGCCTTGGTCAAGTTACTCTTATCATTTTTGGCAAACACACCCACCAAAAACAGAGGGACATGCACGCCGCCAAAGACAAACAAGGTCCGGTATCCACCGCTCTTGCCGCCGCCTTCGCGGGCCAAACGGACTTTACGCAAACCACCGCCGAGCGGCACGCCAGCCTCTGGGTTAGCCGCGATATAATCGACAATGGCCGCACGTTCCTCATCCGACATTATTGCTTTGGCTTGCCTCTCGAAGATAGCCAGTTCGACAACGGTTTGAGGAGCGGTCATGAGGAGAACTTATAGGCTAATGACGTATATGTCAATGGCGTACTAATCATGCCAGGCGTTTCCCAGCAATGCACATCGCGCCTTAGCGAATAGTCCCTCAGGACTGCACCTCCTCAGAGGCGCTAACGTTTGACACCAGCGGATCAAGTGATCCGGCGTCGGGAGTCGGATGAAAACTGTAGCCAACGTGATCCCAATGGTGGGTGGAAGGGTTCTTACGCCGCCTCGGTCGTTCAGTTGCATACAGCCTCTGCCACAGCGGGGCCCGGTGTCTTTGCCAACGGCGCGACAGCTCTCGTCATTCATACGCCTATAACACTTATTCGGAGGGATGTTCGCCTTTCCTTGGCGGCTTACCGACCATGCCAGCTCCAGACCAGACCAGCCGCAATCGGCCAAAAGTCGTCAATTTTAGCTCGGCTAAATCGGTTGTAAGTGCGTTGAAATAGGCTTGTAGTTTCCGCGCGCTGGCCAACAAAAGAAAACTACCAAACAGCCTGCTGGCATCGTGGCTTGCCTTTGCAAGTTGCAACAAACCGCCTATCGCCATTGTTAGTCGCATATGGAATGCGCGCGATATGTTGGACCGGCAGAGTTACCCACAGATCTCTTCATGACTACACTTGGCAAAACTTGGTAGCAAATTGGTAGCAAAGAAAAAATAGGTAAATTTACAAACCTATTTTGAAGCTTGGATTATCTTTTAACGATTTGATTTATAAGGAAAAACTGGTGCCACAGGGGAGGATTGAACTCCCGACCTCATCATTACCAATGATGCGCTCTACCACTGAGCTACTGCGGCATTGGACGCGGAAAAACCTGCGTCCGTGGTTGAAGGCGCGCTGATACCCCGCTTACCCCTTTCTGAAAAGGGGTCTGACGCATATCATCTTCACATGAACGAATCGCTACCTTCTAAAAATGCAGCTGATGCGCCGCCCAAGTCGGGAGGTGGCAAGAAGCCGACCAAAGAAGAGCGGCTGAAAGCCGCTTTGCGCGATAATCTAAAGCGCCGTAAAGAGGCGACCCGTAAGTCAGACCCCGACTAAGGCCTAGGCAACCCCCACCCGCAGGCTCGCGACGTCGATGTTTTGGCTCAGCGCTATCTGGCCCTGCTCGCCACGGATATCGACGCGCAGATTTGGTCCGCCCACTTTGTCCCAGCCAATATCGATGAGGCCAAAGTTGCGGGCGCGGAAGGCCTCGCCAACCCGCAGCGCATTCGGCGGCAGGACGGGCCAGACTTCGGTGAGACCCGAAGAGGTGAAATCCCACAAGGTATGGGGGACATTGGCGTCCAGACGCGAAATCTCGCCATAATGAGTGTCACCCGACAAACAGATGAGGCCATTCGCTTTGGTCTTGCGGATCGTCTCAATTAGACGCTGATGGTCTTGCGCGTAATTGATCCAAGCCTCCCAGCCTGGAAAGTCGGCAATGACTTGCAGCGAGCTCCCCAAGATGCGTACATCAGCTTGCAAGCGAAGCTGAGCTTCTAGCCAGCGCCATTGATCCTCGCCCAGCATAGACGCCTTGAGTTCTGGATTGCGGGCATAGGGGCCAGGAACCGGTTTGCCGGCCGCCGCCAGCTCCTTTTCCCACTCCGAATAGCTCTTGCCGCCAAGATCAGGTTTCAAAATCTCAGAACGATTGAAGCGCAAGTCTGGCAGAATGATCTGAATTCTTTTGCCAGCAGGGCCAAACAAATAGGCGCTGTAGATTCCGTCGCGGCTGCGGCGTGGGCTGGTCGCTGCTTCACCCCAGAAGTCGAAGAAGATTTTGCGAGCATCTTTTTTTTGTAATATACTCGCTGCCCGCGTCGTTTTCGCCATAATCATGATCGTCCCAAACGGCCAGAATAGGCGTAGTTGCTCGAAGCTTTTGAAACCCGGGCTTCGCAGCTAATTGGGCATATTTGGCGCGCATTTCATTGGGGTCGCGCGTATCAAGATAGACATTGTCGCAGAGGAAGATGAAGAGGTCCGGCTTGGTGGCCAAAACGGCATCCCAGATTGGCTGATCCTTGGACTCCTTTGCGCAAGAGCCAAAGGCAATACGGGTCAGAGCTTTACCTGCAATTGCTTGCGCACCGCTGGGCAACACGTCTGGCGCTGCGGCTCCAAGGCTAGTGGCTGCGGCTAGGCCTGCTGCAAGGGTTAGGGCATCACGTCTACTGGTTGTCATGGTAAAGCTCCTTAGAAAAAAGGGGCCCAAAGCCTGTGCTTTGAGCCCCTCAAGTACCCGGGGGGGATTGGTAATTAGAAGGCTTTCTTCAAAGTGAAGACCACTTGCTGAGGCGCACCAGCCAAGAGCGTTTGGCTGTCACCGCTATTACCAAAGCCGTTTGAGCCGATGGTCGAGACATATTGCTCATCGCTGGCATTGGTGACGTTCAGCTGTGCTTCAAGACCTTCCAGCAAGTCATTGCCACCGAAGCGATAGCCCAAAGTGATCTCGGCCAAGGTATAAGCATCAACTTTGCCATTCACATCATCATTCATATAGGTGAAGTAGCGTTCGCCGGTGTAAGACGCGCCCAATTTGGCAAACAAGCTGCCATTGTCATACGCGAGCTCACCCTTGAACAACAGTTCTGGGGTGTTGACGACTTGCTTGCCCTTTGTGGCGGTGACCACAACACCAGCACGATTGACAACATTGTCGGCATATTCGGATTTGTTATAAGTCAACGAGCCAAACACATTGAACTCATCTGTCAGCTTATAGATGCCGACAAGTTCAGTCCCATAAGAATTGACCGCGCCGACGTTCGACAGAATAGGCGCGTTGCCCACAATGCCAGCGCCCTGCGAAATGCCTAGCAAGCGATTTTCGAAGCGGACGACATAGCCTGCAACAGATGCCTCGAACTTGTCACCACGAACGCGCCAACCCAATTCGCCAGTGGTCGATTTTTCTGGGTCCAATGTGCGGGAAACTTCATTCACATTGGCTTGGTTGCGTGAAGCAAATGGGCCAGCAGTTGCTGCCGAGACATAGGCTGCCACATTGCGCGAGAAGGTGCCGAACACGTTGCTGGTTGGGCTCAACTCATATTTGAAGCCCACTTGCGGCAAGAAGGCTTCGCTGGTGCGCAATTTGCCGCTAATGCCGTTCGCTGCAGTTGGAGCACCATTGTTGATGGTGGTGGTTGTCACTTCATTGGTCACACGAACAGCCTTGAAACCGAGATTAACGGTCAAAGCTTCGCTCACGCTCCAATTGTCTTGCACCCAGAATTGCAGGGTCGAGGTATCAAAGCGGTAAGCCCATTGGGTGAAGAAGGGGTTCGCCATGAACTCCAGTGATGCACGAATATTGGCTGCACGTGCCAAGCCGTAGAAGCGACGGGCTTGATCGAACTGGTTGTTCTCGACCCACAAACCGGTCGAGACTTGGTGGGCACCTGCATTAATCGTCAGCGAGCCAAAAGCACCCGTGCGAGCAATCTCATATTCGGTTGTGCGAACAGAGATCGGCGAGGGGGCTGTGATCGGGCTGCCGCTTTGGTCAGGTGCGCCAACTGGAGTTGCCACATAGGGGGTGAACCAAGTGCCTTGGCCCTCATTGGTGTGGTTATAGATAGTTGCGGTCAGCTCAACTTTGTCATTCACTGGCAAGTCTAGTGTCACATAAGCCAAATTATCTTTGCGCAGGCCTGATGCATCAAAATAAGCATCGTCAACGGACGTAATTGGGCTTGGGTAAACGCGACCTACTGCTGGGTTGGAAACAGCTGCGCCGGTATCGCCGCGGTTGTTGGCAATGTCTGCCAAAAGATTGGCCAAGGCGTAGTTGCCTGAGATATTGTCCCACTTATAGCCCAGACGACGGATCATCTCGAGGCTTAGATCCTGATAGTCGTTTTCAGCCCGGTCAGACCAATTATAGACAGCGGTCACGGTCGCAGCGCTAACGGGCTGGACGTATTTGATATTGACTTGGTCGTGGTTCTGTTCGCCCGCGCCCTTCCACTTGTCCTGCTTGGTGCTGGCGACAGACACATAGCCTTTGCCACCGCCCAAAGCATCAAGGGTGCCGGTTTCAACGCGGGCAAAGATGCGCTGTAAGGAGTCGCTGCCACCCGAGAGGTTCAATTGACCACCAAAATCATCGCTTGGATTGCGCGAGATGAATTGTAGTGTGCCGCCCAGATTGGACGAAGAAGCGGTGCCGAGTGCGCCTGCACCTTGGCTCAATTCAACGCGAGCAAGGTTTTCTGAAATCGTGGCGCGCGAAATGTGCAAACCATTGTGGTTGCCATAGCTCATGTCGCCCAAAGGAACGCCGTCCAGCGTAAAGCCCATTTGGTTCTGGTTGAAGCCACGCACGGAGATACGGGTCGACCACTCATAATTGCCAAGCGCATCGGCGGACTGGAAGTTCACGCCTGGCAGACGCTCAATCGCTTTCAATGGGCTGACGCCTGGCGCTGATAGGGAGATTGCAGAAGCAGTGACCGCTTGGGTTTGGCGCGAGCTTGCCGCACCATAAACAACGATGGTTTCGACTTCTTGGTCGGCCGCTGGCTCGCTGGTTGCTGGTGCAGTTTGTGCGAAAGCCACTGGTGCGGCGCATAGAACGGCCAAGCTTACTGATGCGAACATCTTAGATTTAATTTTCATGTTTTTCCCCTTGAGAACCGGACAAGCCGATCATTGGGTGGGGCTTAGGAGCGCACCGTGACGAACGCGCAACGCATTAGTAACAGTTTCAAAAATCTTCGGTAACAGCCCTGTCACAAAGAGAGTGGGTTGTTGATCCATCGATTACCGACAGTATAGCCTGCTTTTTATGGTGTTGGATTTATAGGATACACCCCATCGCCTTGAAAAAAGCCGTGAGCTTGTCATAAGCGGATGTCACATTTTCACGTGCCAGAAAAGAAGCATTATGGACCGTATTGCCCTCGTCGGCGGGACACAGCTGAAAGGCTCTATCCCCATCTCAGGCGCTAAGAACTCTGCCCTGAAATTGCAGGCCGCCAGCCTTTTGACGCGAGAGCCGCTGGTTCTCAACAACATGCCAGAACTGGCCGATACGCGCTTTATGATCGAGCTGTTAGAGCAATTGGGCGTGACCTGCTTTTGGCCAAAGGGCAGCGGTCGGTTGTCCATGCATGCCGAGGATCTGACCAGTACCATCGCACCTTATGATTTGGTGCGCAAAATGCGTGCGACCTTTAATGTGTTGGGTCCGCTCTTGGCACGTGTCGGGCATGCGACTGTGTCTTTGCCAGGTGGTTGCGCCATAGGTGCCCGACCGGTCGACCTCCATCTTAAAGCGTTTGAGGCCATGGGGGCCGATATCGTGATTGAAGGTGGCTATGTGAAAGCTGCTGCCCTGCGGGGTCTCAAAGGCGCCAAGATTGTATTTCCCTTCGTTTCCGTTGGGGCAACAGAGCATGCCATGCTGGCCGCTACATTGGCGAAGGGCGAGACCGTCCTTGAGAATGCCGCGCGTGAGCCAGAAATTGGCGATATCGCCCATTGCTTGGTCGCCATGGGTGCCAAGATTGAAGGGATCGGCACCTCCACCTTGCGCATCCAAGGTGTAGATGAGCTGAAGGGCACAACGTGGAGCGTTATCCCAGACCGGATTGAAGCAGGCTCTTATGCTTGTTGCGTCGCCGCCGCTGGTGGCGAAGTGACCTTGACCCATGTGGTGCCTGAGACGATTTCGTCTCTGATCGACGTGTTGCAACGTGCGGGTATTCAAGTCGATATCGGGCCGGACTGGGTAAAGATCACGCGTGATCCATCTACCCCCATCAAGCCGGTTGATATTGATACTCAGCCTTATCCGGGCTTCCCAACCGATACCCAAGCCCAAGTGATGGCCTTGATGACTCGCGCCAATGGTGCCTCCATCTTCCGCGAGAACATCTTTGAAAATCGCTATATGCATGCACCCGAATTGCGTCGCTTGGGTGCAGATATCTCGGTGCGCGGTTCTGAAGCAGTTGTCCGCGGGGTCGAGACCTTGCGCGGTGCGCCTGTCATGGCGACCGATTTGCGGGCCTCGGTTTCTTTGATCATTGCAGGCCTGATGGCAGAGGGTGAAACTGTCATCTCGCGCGTTTATCATTTGGACCGTGGGTTTGAGCGGTTAGAGGCTAAATTGTCGGGCTGTGGCGCTCAAATTCGTCGTCTGTCCAGTTCGGAGTAATAGGTGGCTCATTTGTCGCTGCGTTTGCTTGCTGAAGATGAGGCTGATTTGTCAATCATCTCAGCTGCCGTTCAAGATGC
>JBEAVQ010000028.1:0-36970 GCA_041160865.1 Pseudomonadota bacterium
GTCGCGTGCGTCAGAACCAAACAATACGATTTTTGCAGCCATGATAGGTGCCTTTCAGAGTTTAAAGAGGGGGAAGATTTAGGATTCGAGGACGCCCATGACGTCGCTTTCCTTCATGATCAGAAGGTCATCGCCATCGATCTTCACTTCCGTGCCAGACCATTTGCCGAACAAGATGCGATCGCCGACCTTCAGGTCCATCGCGATGCGCTCGCCGTCTTCGTCGCGGGCACCGGGGCCAACCGCAACGACTTCGCCTTCTTGTGGCTTTTCTTTGGCGGTGTCTGGGATAATGATCCCACCTTTGGTTTTGGTTTCTTCTTCAACGCGCTTTACCAGCACGCGATCGCCAAGCGGACGAAATGCCATTTGACTTGCTCCCTTTGAGGATTGTCAGGTTTCAGAAAATGAGTGTCGTCTAATCGAACAGGCAGCGTACTTTAGCACTCACCTTGCCCGACTGCTAACACAAGCTGCAGGTAGGGATGACCCTTCGGCCTGTCAACAGGTGCCGGGGTGAATTTTTTGCAGCAAGTGCGGTCGGACGGAAGCTTAAACGCGCGGTTGAAATCGAGTAGCCCCGGCCCGCCGCAACGTAAAAACATATTGATCGTGAGCCTTCAACTGTTGCCAAGGCCCGCCGAGACGATGACATTGGCCTGCCCAATCCCTATTTGCTCGCCATGACTGACACACCTCTTACCCTCGTCAAAGCGTGGACGGCCGCCCGCAAGCGCCTCGAAGCCGCCCGCATCGACACCCCTGTGATTGACGCCCGTATCTTGTTACTCGCGGCGGCAGAGATCGACCGTGCCACATTGATTGGCGATCCCCAGCGCCCGCTGACAGTCGACGCGGCTGCGAAATTTGAAACCTTTGTGCAACGGCGCGAACAACGCGAGCCTGCGGCCCATATTGTGGGCAAAAAGGGCTTTTGGACGCTTGACCTGATCAGCGACCGCCGTGGCCTCGTGCCGCGCCCTGAAACCGAAGTTATCGTAGATATGATCCTGAAGGCCCATGCGGTCGATGTGCACAATCGGGTGCTGGACCTTGGCGTCGGTTCTGGGACGATTCTAATGGCACTCCTGGCAGAGCGCAAAAGCTGGACCGGGGTAGGGATTGACCACTCCGAACAGGCACTTGACCTTGCTCGCGAGAATGCTGCGTTACACGGCCTGACAGACCGCATGGATTTGCGCTTAGGCGATTGGCATCAAGGCTTGGACGAACAATTTGATATTATCGTCTCCAATCCCCCCTATATCCCATCGGCCGTGATCGACTCGTTGCAAGATGAAGTGCGCTTGCACGATCCACGCTTGGCCCTAGATGGTGGTGAGGATGGTCTTGATCCTTATCGTATTCTGTTTGCCGCCCTGCCGAAGATTTTAAAGCCTTCAGGTGTATTTGCTTTTGAGTTCGGGATAGACCAAGCTGACGCCGTGATGGCGCTTGCGCAATCCGTCCCGGGACTGATTAACTTGCGCGTGATCAAGGACTTGTCTGACATTGATCGTGTCATTTTTGGAACCCTCGCCTAAGCGTGAAGGTTTCCCCAACGGCTTTGGAACGTAACAGGTAAAATCAAATCAAAAAAAGCCTTTACAGAAAGAAATTCCAGTCGCACACTTTCCTTGTCTGAAGCGGATCCACACAAAAGAGGACCGCACGGACAAGGGAGGACAATATGGCTAGAAAAGCATTGCTCAACGGGGCCAGTGCCCTGTTGGCTGTTATCATGACGACAGGCGCGCCTCAGGCATTCGCACAAACCACCACATCAGACGAAGCTCCTAAGAAAGAAGTTGAAGTTATTGTGGTAACCGGTTCCTTTATTCGGGGAACTTCAGAAAGCGCTTCATTACCTGTGAATGTAATCAGCTCAGCTGATCTGGAAAAAGCGGGCACCCCAAGCACGGTTGAGTTGATCAAGCTCCTCAACGTCTCAAGCGGGGTACAAGGTGATACCAACCAATTCGATGCCCGCGCTCAAGGCAACGAAGGTGCAGGCTCAGTCAATTTGCGCGGTATTGGCCCAGAGCGTACGCTCGTGCTGTTGAATGGTCGCCGCATGGCCTACAACCCATTTGGTTTGGTCGGAACGGTCGTTGATACTAATTTGATCCCATCGGCTGCTATTGGCCGGGTAGAAGTCCTTAAAGACGGTGCGGCTGCGACTTACGGCTCTGACGCTGTTGCCGGCGTGGTCAATTTCATCACACGCACCAATCTCGAAGGTTTTGAAGTCGGCGGCGACTATAAAGCGATTGACGGGTCAGACGGCAATTACACCATGGCAGCCTCTTGGGGCCATCAAACCGATCGGGCCAAGCTATTTGTCTCGCTCGGCGTTCAAATGAAGACAGAGCTTCCAATTACTGCCCGCGATTGGGCTAATCTGGATTATCTCTCCAACCCAGAAGGTGGCTGGTCAGCCGCAGGCAACCCTGGCACCTATATCGCCATTGGGCCCACGGGAGGCCCCGTTTCGGGCATCACACGCGAACCAAATTGCGGCCCCCTAGGCGGTTTTGCAGGCTTCAGTGCCACAACGCCTGTGTGCTTCTTCCACTTCACCCCCTATGACAACATCGTTGAGAAGGAAGAGCGGTCCCAGTTATTTGCAAGCGCCGATGTGGAAATCAATGAAGACCACACTTTGCACGCAGAACTTTTGATTTCCAACACCAATACCCCAGAATGGAAGACGTCGCCCAGCTACGCCTTCTTGCAAGCACCATCAGCACAGGCCCTGCCTACCCTTTCAGGCCTGCCCGGGCGCTTCTTTGTGCCTGTAACCAACCCGGGCTATATCGACCTATTAGCTAAAAACCCCGGGCTGTTTCCTGCCAGCACAATTGGCGTGAACATGTTGGCCTATCGGCCATTCAGCTATGGCGGCAATCCAAAATTCACCCAAGATGACCCACGCGGTGGTTCGCAAGGTGAACGTAGCTTTGAAGCTGTGCGTGTATCGGTTGGGATGAAGGGCAAACTGACCAGTACAATCGATTACGACGTCAATCTGGCGGCGATGGATGATACGGGTATTCGCACCGGCTATGACGTTTTGGTCAACCGTTTCCAACTGGCACTTCGCGGCTTGGGTGGCTCCAATTGTAACGTGGCGGCCAATACGCCAGGGGCCAACGGGTGTCAGTGGTTCAGCCCATTTGGTACCGCCATTCCAGGCAACTCCATTACTGGCGTCGCCAATCCGCAGTATAATCCAGCCTTGGGTGCGGCAAACGCAGCTTTGGTAGAATGGTTCTATCCTGAAGTCCGCACCAAGCAGACCTCAAGCTTGGTTGTGTTTGATGCGGTTATCAATGGCGAGACCAATTTCAAGCTGGGAGATGGTCCAATCGGTTGGGCCGTTGGCTATCAGTATCGGAAAAACTCCTTCCGCTCTGATTTCTCAAAGTTCTCCGATCTAACCCAACAGCCTTGCGTTTCGTCGCCAGACTTCAACAATAACACCTGTCCGGCTGTAACGGGCCCAACCGTGTTCTTGTCTGGTTCATTCCCAGCTAACGTGAGTGCGGACGTCAATGCAGCCTTCTTTGAACTCCGCTTGCCCTTCACGAGCAATTTTGAAGCGCAAGTCGCGGGACGGTATGAAGATTTTGGCGGGGCTGTTGGCTCTACCTTCAATCCAAAGCTGTCGGCCAAATGGCAAGTCACTGATGCGTTTGCAGTTCGTGGATCGACCAGCACCACCTTCCGCGCACCTTCAGTGTCAAACATCCAGCCAACCTCTGTAACTACGCTACAGAGCATTTTGGGCACTTTCCGGGCGGTGGATATCTTCGGTAACCCGAATTTGGACCCAGAAACCGCGACCACCTACAATGCAGGTGCGTTGTTGAATACTGGCAACTTCAAAGCCTCAATCGATTATTGGCGCTTTGACTTTGACAACCCAATCGTCAGCGAGCCGATTGCAGGCCTTGTGGCAACAATGTTCCCGACAACCGGTGTTGGTAATTGTGGCAATCCAACGTTTGCAGCGATCCAAGCGAAGTTCACCTTCAGTGGCGGTGTTTGTAACTCAGCTAACATCTCTCGCCTCAACACCACGGTGATCAACGGCTCCGCCGTTCTCACCGACGGGGTGGACATCAGCGTCGATTACACCTTCCAAGATTTAATGGGCGGTGACTTGAAGCTGGGCTTGGATGCCACCTACACCATGAGCTATGACGTAGACGCTCTAGCTATTGGTGGTGTCCCAGTTGCGCCCGCATTGGATGCTCTGGGCAAGTTGAACTTCCAAACAACGGCTTATCCACTGCCGCAATATAAGGGCACCCTTTATGGCCTTTATGAAACCGGCGGCCATTCGCTACGCCTCGCGATGAACTTCATCGACGAGTATGAAGACCAACGTACCGCTCCGTTCGCGCCCAGCCTGAACTATAGCACCGTTGCTGGTGTCACTGGCTCGGTTACCGCGGGCAAAACGATTGAGGCTTGGCAGTCCTTCGACCTAACTTATCGTTGGGCGATGGAAAATGACCTGACCTTTACGTTTGGGATTGAGAACATCATGGACAAAGACCCAAGCTTTGCCCGTTTAGAGCTCAATTACGACCCATTCACCGGCAGCCCCTTGGGGCGGACGTATAAGATCGGTCTAAAGAAAGCCTTCGGCGGTCCAAAGTAAGCTCAAACGCAAACTCAGTAGCGACGGCCCGATCTTTCTAAGGTCGGGCCGTTTGTTTTACGCTCAAGCGCGTTTTGATCCTTTCTGATCAAAGTTGCGCGGCCATTCCAAACAAGGTCAACAGAATTAGGCCTTTTCAAGTGAAGCCAATCAAGCTAAGGAGTTATTCGTCCGTGGTGCGACCCAAAGGGGGGCTCGCGTATGGAAACGACACACCATCAACTCTAGCCCAAACCTTCAATCCGCTTTCGCTTTGATCTTGGCCCTTGGTCTCGATTTTAGGGACATGCAAATTAAGGCTTGTGGAATCAGGGAAATGATCGTGTGAATACAGACTGTCCGTGAGACGTTGAAATCCATTTCGGGATTAGGTGTTCGCGATAGCTGTTTTTGGAGCGGGTTGTGCAAGGTCACGGATCAATTGCACAATAGCCACGCTCTCTTTTTTAAATCTTTGCGTGTCAGACCTCTTTTAGAAGCAGTCACGCAAAATCCATGAAGCTAGCTTGCAGGCTTGTTCATGGCATTAATTGGCCAAACCACAGCCAGGAAACAAACAGGGCTTGCATGATGAAGCGGCAACGCGGTCGGGGACGTAATCCGGGCCAAAAACCACAGAATAATAATCCAAATCGCGCTTATGAGTCGAACGGACCCGATATTAAGGTCCGTGGGTCAGCTCAAACTGTGTTTGAGAAATACCAGCAGCTCGCCCGTGACGCCAATTCTTCTGGCGACCGAGTTTTGGGCGAAAACTATTTGCAGCATGCGGAACATTATTTCCGCGTTTTGCGCGCGATGCAGCCAACCTTTGTGCCCCGAACAGAAATGATGATCGCGGGTTATGAAGATGAATCTGATGATGGCGACGAGACAAACGAAGCTATGGAAGGCGCAGAGGGCGAAGGTAGCGAAGGCAGCGAAGGCGCGCCTCAACCTGAATTCAACCCGAACCGCCCACCCCGTGAAAACCGTTTCGACCAAAATCGTGGCGAAGGCCGCAATGAACCTCGTGGCGAGGGTGATGAAGACCGCTTTGGTCGTCGTCGTCGTCGTCGTAGAGACCGCTTCGGCAATGAGCTGCCCTATCAGGCCAATGGTGGTGGTGGTGAAGAAGGCCAAGGCGACAATGGTCGTCCATCGCGCCAAGATAATCGTGGCGAAGCAGGCGCTGAACCGGCTTTCAACGGCACCAGCGAAACCTATAGCCGCCCGTTAAGCGCGCCCCCAAGTGAATTCGCTGAGCCTACGAGCTTTAGCGAGCCACAGGAAATCGTTGCTGCTTCTGAAAGCGCACCAGCGCGTGAACGACGCCCGCGTCCACCGCGCGCACCACGCCCACCGCGTGAAGCAAAGGGTGCGGATTCAGGCTTCGGCGGGGAATTGCCAGCCTTCTTGACGGTCCCCGTTTCGACCCCTACGGCGGACTAAGCCGAGCGGTTTTTCCGAGATTTAAAGGGCGGCGATGCTTTGGCTTTGCCGCCTTTTCTCTTGTTGCCAATACTCGAGATTTTTTGGGCGTACGATCCTCGCAGCCTAGCTGACACGCGTGCCATTCGTGCTGGAAGTACAACGGCCCACGGCCTATGTCTTCACTAACCCGGCTTGGCAGGCTTTTGCAAAAAGTTTGATTGGAGTTAGACGATGAGATTGACGATGCAGCCTTTGCGTGCGGCCCTGGCCTTCGGATTTGTGGTAACGACCGGTCTGGTTTCAGGCTGCGACCTTAATGCAAAAGTCGATTTTTCTGATGAGAAGGGTGGGACGTTTGCCATCATGAACCCCGTCATTCGCACGCCGATGGCAGGGCGTCCAACGGCGGGATATTTTGACTTTAACTATAATTACAAGGTCCCAGATCGTATCATTGCGGTCGCCTCACCGGCATTCAAACGTGTTGAGATGCACGACAGTGTTGCAGATGGCGAGATGCAGAAGATGATCAAGCTAAATACGCTTGACCTACCAGCTAAAAGCTCGATCAAGTTTGCTCCGGGCGGCAAGCATCTTATGCTGTTTGACCCGACCAAGGCGCTAAAGGCTGGAGAGCTGATCAAAGTTACCTTCGTCTTTGCCGGACGGGACCCCATTGATGTCTCATTTGAAGTGAAAGACGTTATACCGGTTACGGGCTCAGGCGGGTCACCTGAAACCATAGACCATAGCAAGATGGATCATGGCACCATGAACCATGGTGACAAAAAACCCTGATCGTCAGCTCCCTGCGTGAGGCGGGGGCCTAGGGTCTAGTCGGGACATCGACACCTCGTTAAACCTGTTCTAGTGACCATTCCAATTGATGCCCAACCCCGCACTTTTGTTGAACGCGCCCCATCGGCGTGGCAGCCTTATTTGCGTCTATCCCGCTTTGACCGCCCTATTGGGTTTTGGCTTTTGGCCTTGCCCTGCTTCATGGGCCAATTCTTGGGCCGCGCGGGGATTGGTTTCTCGAGTCTAGATTTGGGTTTGGTCGTCTTGTGGGTAATCGGCTCTATCGCCATGCGTGGGGCTGGATGTAGTTTTAACGACCTTGTGGACCGTGACATTGACGCCAAAGTTGAACGCACCGCAGGTAGGCCCCTGCCGGCCGGTTTAATCAGCGCCAAACAAGCCCTGATCTGGACATTGGCGCAATGTTTTATGGGCCTTCTGGTTTTACTGGCCTTGCCTACGCCGGCCCAAATCATGGCCCTATGCGCCATCCCGATGGTGGCGGCCTATCCCTTTATGAAACGAATCACCTGGTGGCCACAAGTTTGGCTCGGCCTCACCTTTAATTGGGGAGTTCTGGTGGGCTATGTCGCTGTGATGGGGAACCTCGATACGTCTGCGCTTGCCCTTTACGCCGCCTGTGTGGCGTGGACGATTGGCTATGACACCATTTACGCGCAGCAGGATGTTGAAGATGATGCGCTGGTTGGCGTGAAATCCACGGCGCGCCTGTTTGGCGATCTCGCAAAGCGTTGGGTTGGTGGCTTTTATCTCGCTACGGTGCTCTTGGCCGCTGCGGCATGCCTCATGCGCGATCAACCCCTCGCCAGTCTTATTGTTGGCCTATCGGGCGTGCTGGCTTTTGGTCTGCATCTGGCGGGCCAAGTCCTACAAATTCCTGTCAATGGGCTAGCCAAAGACCCCTTAGCCCTGTTTAAATCCAACAAGACGGCGGGGCTGATCTTGGTGGTAGGCTTAATGGTGCAAGCCTTAGTCGGCTGGATACTGTCCTTGGGGGGATTGGGATGAGCGAAGCGTTGGCAGCTTTAGACCCAGTAATGGCGCGCTTAGTCGCCACCCATGGCCCATGCCCGATCCCGACGCGGGAAAGCCAAAGCGCTTACCAAAGCCTTTTTCGCGCCATCGTCTATCAGCAATTGTCTGGCAAAGCGGCAGGAACGATTTTAGGCCGGGTCCTAACCCTCTGTGGTAACCCAGAGGCTGCACCTAACCCCGCTCATTTCCTCAGTCATTCGGACGAAGCTTTGCGGGCCTGCGGCCTGTCGCGACAAAAACTAGCGGCCTTGCAGGATCTTTCCGCCAAGCGGCTTGAGGGCATTGTGCCAGATAGTGGAGAAATCGACCATTTACCCGACGAGGAGATCATCTCCCGCCTTACAGCTGTCCGTGGTGTCGGCCAGTGGACGGTGGAGATGTATCTGATGTTGACTTTGGGCCGGCCAGACGTGTGGCCAGTGGATGATCTGGGCGTTCGCAAGGGCTGGATGATCGCCCATAGTTTGCCAGAGATGCCAAAGCCAAAGCCTTTTAAGACCATGGCAGACCATTTGCGTCCCTATCGGACCCAAGTGGCTTGGTATTGCTGGCGCGCTGTGGATACGGTGACGCCGGATGCATAAAGGCTGGTTCACGGCACTACTCGCTTTAGGCCTAACGGCCTGCGCGGGCCTGCCAGCCCCACAAGTCTTGCCGCCCGGACTGGCGCTGGTCGGCAGATGGGACAATCAAGCCCAGATCAAGGCAGCACCAGCTGAACTGTTGCGCGCGCCTGCCGCAGGAAACGCCTATCCTTGGGTGGACGCTCAAAGTGCGCAGTTTCTTGAGGTCAACGTCCCGAAGGTCGCCGGGCCAAAGGATCAAGCGATTTACCTGATCTGGCGTAGCGGCAGCGACACAGGCCAAATCAGCCGCCAACGCCTGTGGGTGTTTCGTCCCCAAGCCAACGGCGTTACTTTGATGGACTTTTACGCCTTCAAAAAACCTGAAGCTTTCGCGACCGAAGGGCAAGGCTCAACCGCCTTCCAAACTTTGACGCTTGAGGACTTTATCGCCTATGGCCCCGCCTGCAGCTTGCCGGTGGTCAAGACGACAACTGGGTGGACGGCATCCATTCCCGCAACCTGTTCGATCACCGCCCGGTCGGGGCGCAAAATGACCCTGTCTGCCAAACTAAGCTTGGACGGAGATCGATTTAGCTATCAAGAACATGGCTTGCTGGAGACAGGGGCTTACGCCTTTAAGGTGCCCAGCGGCCCCGCCTATCAATTTCGCAAAAAAGGACCTGCCTCATGACCCTACTCATTCTAGGACTAATCATTTTCCTGGGCTCGCATGCTTTTGTTCGGTTTCGTGGGCCACGGGATCAAATGGCGATCAAATTGGGTGCCCAACCCTATCGCGGGGTATTCTCGCTTATCAGCTTGGCAGGCTTTGTGCTTTTGATTTACGGCTATGGCCAGTATCGCGCGGCGGGTATGATCCCCGTGTGGACACCGCCTACGTTCTTAAGCCACATCTCACTCCTGCTGATGCTGCCAGTCATGATCTTTTTGGTGGCAGCCTATTCGCCGGGCAAGATTAAAGCAGCCGTCGTCCACCCCATGTTGGCTGCTGTGAAAATCTGGGCCCTGGCACACCTTCTGGCAAATGGAGATTTGGGCTCTATCCTGTTGTTCGGCAGCTTCTTTGCTTGGGCCCTATTTGCGCGCATTCGCTTGGGTAAAGCCGAGCGTGTCTCTGTGCCTATGGGGACAGGAGACTGGATTGCCATCGGAGGCGGCGTCGCTGTTTGGGTGGCGTTTATTGCTGGTCTGCACAAAATGCTGATCGGCGTAAGCGTTTTTGGTTAAGCTATGGCTGCACCCACAATAGATCCCAAAGCAATCTTTACGCCCGACGAATGGGCTGGCTTACGCCAGCGCAATGACTGGATTGGGATGGGGCTTGTCGCACATGCGTGGGTGCTGATTGCCTTGGCCGTGACACTATTTGCCTGGGCACCCAACCCTGTGACCTGGCTCCTTGCCGTCATGGTGGTTGGCACACGCCAATTGGGTTTGGCGATCCTGATGCACGAGGCCGCCCATGGTGGCCTCAGCACCAACCAGAAGCTCAATGACTTTATCGGCCACTGGCTTTGTGGCGCACCAGTTGGGGCATCCCTTTACCGCTATCGACCCTATCATTTGTCGCATCATCGCAACACCCAACAAAGAGATGACCCAGACCTGGGCCTTGCAGCCCATTTTCCAATCAGCAAGAAAAGCTATCAGCGCAAATTGTTTCGGGATTTGACTGGGCAGACATTTTTTAAACAAACCCTTCGGCCCCTATTTGGCTTTCTGCGCGCGCCCGGTCAGGCCAGTGCTGAGGTCCGCGCTGCTGCGCTAACATTCTTGGGCTCGCAGGCGGTAATTTTCATCTTGTTTGCTGCAGCAGGCCAAGCGCTTGCTTTTGTAACCATCTGGCTTGTGGCTCAAGCCAGTTGGTATCCAGCTGTCACGCGTCTGCGCAATATTGGCGAACATGCCTGTGCCACCCCGGACCCGAATGACCCATGGCGCCTTGCCCGAACCACGTATGCCAACCCAATTGAGCGCTTACTCATCGCGCCCTATTGGGTCCATTTCCATGCCGAACATCATTTGTGGATGTACATCCCCTGCTATCGGCTAGCGGCGACGCATGCGCTCTTGAAGCAGAAAGGTCTGACAAAGAAGATGGAGATCAAGCGGGGGTATCGGCAGATATTGGAGCTTGCGACCGCAAAACGGGCCTGAACCTGACCACTAGCTCAGAAGAAAGTGGCCCACTCCCGCGCACGAGTTGAACCTGCAACAGGTTTCGCAACTGATCAAAAGAGGTACCACCGAACTTATGGGTCTAATCTGACAGGGACTGGATTGGCCTCCATGGGTGGCATCGCGCTATAGAACGCCGCGCCACTAGCGGGCATATCTCGATCCATAGCGGCGCGGTCAGCGGCGTTTTTTGTCGAGACTTTACTTGTGGCGCATCCGGTGAGTACCAAGAGCAAAACCCCGGCAAAAACAACCAAGTTCAGTTTCATAGTTTCCTCCAAATCCTTGAGCTGTAGGCGTCATAATTAGCCCAACCCCTATCGAAATTTTCCAATCACCTGGGTTTCGCCGAGGTTAACACAACCTTCAATAAGAGACGCAAGCCATATCCAAAAGTGAGTGTGTCAAGTATTCAGGCCAAAGATTTTCGGCCCCTGCATAGGCCGCTTGCCGCTGCGCTTGCCTTAAAGAGATAAGGGTTCATGAACCCCACCGCGCTTGCCTCCTTTATCCTCGCTAACACGCGTCTGCTTAAGCCGCCACATTGTCCTGAGATCACTCTGCATCTCGCAGATGAGGCCGTAGCCTTATGGCAATTGAGTGCCCAAGAATTGGATCAACAGGGCCTGCCTCTCCCGTTTTGGGCATTTGCTTGGGCAGGTGGCCAAGCCTTAGCCCGCTACCTTCTCGACAATCCAGACCTTGTCAGCAGCAAGCAAGTGTATGATTTGGCATCGGGCTCGGGCATCGTGGCGATTGCAGCAAAGTTAGCAGGAGCAAGCGGCGTGACCGCTGTCGATATTGATCCCTATGCCATTGCCGCAATTGAGCTCAACGCGAGGGCCAACGGTGTCAGCCTTCTAACACTTCAAAGCGACATCATCGGTCAACCACTTCAGGCGGAAGTTCTTTTGGTCGGCGATTTGTTTTACGAGCGTGAGATCGCGGTGCCTCTTTTTGCTTGGCTGAGACAGTGCGAACGGGCTGGCATTTTAGTCTTGATCGGGGACCCGGGCCGGACCTATTTACCCAAAGAAGGCCTAAAGGAACTCGCGTGTTACCAAATCGCAGTATCACGCGAACTGGAAGATCAAGACATTAAAGTGACCCGCGTTTGGGGCCTCGCTTGACGCACACCCATTTGTCCGATTGAAGAGCGTTAAGATCACCCTGTGTGACAAGCGTCACGAACCCTGCGCACATCCTTGAGAAGGACACGAAATGAAACATTGGATAGTTGCCCTGATGGCGCTTTGGGGTGTGAGCGCCTGCTCTGGCCCGCAAGTTTTAAACCTCGTGGCGCAAACACCGGGCCCAGTTCAGCACAATATTGCCTATGGCCCGCTTACGCGCCACACATTGGACATCTATTCGCCGAAAGTCATGGCCGCTGATACGCCTGTTTTGGTATTCTATCATGGTGGATCTTGGCAGTATGGCTCAAAGGATGACTATAAGTTCTTGGGCTCTGCCTTTGCCGCGCGTGGCATACAGACCGTGGTCGTCAATTACCGCTTGCATCCAGATGTGATTTTCCCGGCTTTTGTTGAGGATGGGGCCAAAGCGCTTGCTTTCACCCAAAAATCCATCGCCAAAGGCCGACCCGTGTTCATCTCTGGCCACTCAGCAGGGGCCCACATAGCTGCTATGATCGCGCTGGACCCTGAGTTTTTAACCGCAGAAGGCACTAACATTTGTGAGGCTTCAAAGGGTGTGATTGGCATCGCCGGGCCTTATGATTTTACCCCGGTTGAGCCTGTCTTTAAGCGCATCTTCCCAACTGAAATACTGCCCAGCACCAAGCCTATCAATTACGTCGGCACCAAAGCCCCTCCGATGCTGTTGCTGCATGGTACCAAGGACACGACCGTCGACCCCAAGCGAAGCGAGCAACTGGCCGCGGCCTTGGCTGAGCACCAGAATTTAGCCGAAGTGAAGCTTTATTCTGGGGTTGAGCACCTCTACATCATTGGCGCGATCTCACCGGTCGTCCGCCGAAGCGCACCGACTTTGCTCGATACCGTCAACTTCATCCAAGAACAAAAGACGGCTGGCTATCCCGGTTGCCGGGGCCAAGTCAAAAGCTAATGCGGCGCTTTGATCCTGCCGCGCGCAATGTTTTGGGTGGCCAGCTCGAGGTTTGCTCGCTGAACCCACTGACGGGCTGGTTCCGCAACGGATGTTGCGAGACAGAAGGGCTGGATCACGGCACCCACGTCGTCTGCGCCGTCGTGACGGAGGCCTTTTTGGCGCATCAGCGCCGCGAAGGTAATGACCTTGTAACCCCACGCCCCGAATATGGCTTCGCAGGCCTTAAAGCCGGGGATCAGTGGTGTGTGTGCTTAACGCGCTGGAAGGATGCGCTGAATGCAGGCTGCGCACCGCCAATCCGACTGGAAGCAACGCACGAGGAAGCCTTGGTCGTGGTACCTTTGGAAACGCTGAAATCTTTTGGGGTGGAGGCCTAGAGCCCATGACAGATCAATCCGAACCAGCTTTTGAAGATCTTGGCGCGGGCCGTGCCCGCCTCACGCTTGCTCGCAATACCGGAACTGGTGCAAAACTCTCTGAAATCACTTGGTATAATCGCGCAGATGGGACGCGCGTTTTGGATCATACCTTTGTGCCGCCAGCCCTTAATGGCCAAGGCTTAGCAGCGATCCTGACTGAAGCAGCTCTCAGCTTGGCGAAAAAAGATCAGGTACGAATCGTGCCGCAATGCTCCTATGTCGCCCGCTGGATAGAACGCCATCCCACTTGGCAGGATTTGGTGGCGTCCTAGTCAGGGACCGACCAAGCGACCATTCAGCGCTGCCATCTCTGCCGGGTCAGGCAGTTCCCACATCGTCTCGACAAAATCGAACATGGCGCGGTCGACCTGCATGGCATAGGTTTCACCCTTGCTTGCGTTGCGGGCTTCAACCCGGGCCCAACGTTCTTCAACCGGCAGGTCTAAAACATGCAGCACTACAGGGACTTGCGCGTCTGCCGCTAGCTTGGCGAATTTCTGCCGATGGGCGGCTTTGGTAAAGCCTAGGTCTAAAATGGCAGGAACCCCAATAGAGACCGCCTGCTTCGCTGTCTCAAAGATCATAGCTTCACACCGATCGATACGCGCCATCGTCCAGTCGAATTCGATTGGTTGAGGGCTATCTTGCCAAAACAAAGTCACCATCCAGCGATCGATCGCAAAATGTAGCCCGCTTAGATCGCTTGCTAGCGCTTGCGAAAAGGTCGACTTGCCCGCCCCTGTTGAGCCACAAATCAGATGAAAAGCTGCCTTTGACATCATGCCTGCCCCTCCTCTGGAAATCCGCGGGCACTTAAGTGTTGAAGATGGGCCTGTACATCACTTGGCCACGTCGCAATCAAGGACAAAAAGCGTGCCCTCTGGCCTGCAAACAAAGCGCGGGACACCTCATCATAATCAGGCGCATTGCCAGCGACAGCAGCCATAAAGCGATAGAGCGCGTCGCGTCCTTGAATAAGCATATCCGCGCCCTCATTGTCTCGACGGGCCGCTTCAACTAACTTGCGCAAGGTGACACTGGCTCCTCCAGGTTGGCTGGCCAACCAATCCCAATGGCGCGGCAGAAGCGTGACTTCACGGGCCGCGACTCCCAGTTTCGGTCGACCCACCTTGCGTGCGGATGGAATTTCAGCAGGTTGAAGTCTTGCGACGACATCAGCAATGCTACCGCGCAGATCAAGTTCAATCGGTTGGCTGGTTTCGGCATGGAAGACCAAAACAGAGAGATTTGGATCCGTGTCCAGCTTTTGTTTCACGATGCCAGCCACCTCGCGCAGAGGCCCAAAGGCCAACATGTTAGGGCCGCCAAAGGCTATGGCGGGTAAATCATCCTGATAAGTCATTTTCGGCTCCTGTCGCTTGTTATTACCCGGACAAAAAAGATTGCGTCAATATCATCCGGATAAAATTAAGCAGAAGCCGGAGTGGAACGCACTGTCACGTGACTGAAAACAGGGATGACCTGACCCCTGCCTCGGACTACATGAGGTCGTACGGAGGACACATGGCCTATAAAAGCATGCGCGAGTTCATGGCGCGGTTGGAGAGCGAGCAAAAACTGGTGCGCGTGCGCGAACCGGTCTCTACTGTCTTGGAAATGACGGAAATCCAAACCCGTCTCTTGGCCACCGGCGGGCCTGCGACGCTCTACGAACATGCGTTAATGGCAGATGGATCAAAGTCCAACATGGCCGTCCTCACCAATTTGTTTGGTACCGTGGAGCGCGTGGCCATGGGCGTGACCATGGACGGCAAAGACCGCCGTACCGCGCAAGACTTGCGCGAAGTGGGCGAGCTATTGGCCTTTTTGCGCCAGCCAGAGCCGCCACGTGGCCTAAAAGAAGCGTTTGACCTTTTGCCCTTGGCCAAAACCGTCATGCAAATGCGACCAAATACGATTTCGGGTGGAGTGTTCGCCAAAGCACCCTGCCAAGAAGTGGTTTGGGAAGGGGCAGATATCGACCTGTCGCGGCTTCCCATCCAAAGCTGTTGGCCAGGAGAACCTGCGCCATTAATCACCTGGCCCTTGATCGTCACCAAAGGACCTAGCGACAAGCGGCAAGACAATTACAATCTCGGCATCTATCGCATGCAGCAATTGGGCAAGGATCGCGCCATCATGCGCTGGCTGGCCCATCGTGGCGGTGCACAGCACTATAAGCGCTGGAAAGACACCAAGCCTGAGCCTCTGCCCGCTGCTGTGGTCATTGGCGCAGACCCTGGCACCATTCTGGCTGCTGTAACCCCGGTCCCTGATACCTTGAGCGAATATCAGTTCGCAGGTCTCATGCGCGGCCGTAAGCTCGACCTGGTACCGTGCAAAACCATCCCGATTGAAGTCCCAGCTGAAGCTGAAATCATCATCGAAGGTCATGTGTTGCTAGATGAATTTGCCGACGAAGGCCCCTATGGCGATCACACCGGCTATTATAATTCTGTTGAGAAATTCCCGATCTTCCAAGTTTCCTGCATCACGATGCGTAAGGATCCAATCTATCTTTCAACCTTTACCGGGCGGCCCCCGGATGAGCCTTCGGTCTTGGGCGAGGCCTTAAACGAGGTTTTCATTCCCCTTCTTCAACAGCAATTCCCAGAAATCACAGACTTTTGGTTACCACCAGAAGGCTGCTCGTATCGGATTGCGGTTATCTCGATGAAGAAGGCCTATCCGGGCCATGCCAAGCGGGTCATGATGGGCGCGTGGTCTTTCCTGCGCCAATTCATGTATACCAAATGGATCATTGTGGTGGATGACGACATCAATGCGCGCGACTGGAAGGATGTGATGTGGGCCGTTTCAACCCGTATGGACCCTGCGCGCGACATAACGCTGGTTGACCGCACCCCCATCGACTATCTCGACTTTGCGAGCCCTGAAAGTGGTCTGGGCTCAAAGATTGGGCTCGATGCGACCAATAAGATTTATCCTGAAACGCATCGCGAGTGGGGCGAAGAAATCCGGATGGACAAGAAAATCATTGACGCCGTGACTGAAAAATGGGGTCGTTTGGGCTTGCCCGGCGAAGGTAAGCCGATCTGGAAGTAGCGCTTGGCTTGGCTATCAAGCAAGCAAGTTTAGACGCGGGCTATTTGGTCGGGTGTCTGCTTGGGCGCTATCCAAGCGGAGAGCGCGCAATTCTGCGAGCGCCCCGCCCCACTTCACAGCGTCAGGGTTTGCTTTTGAGGGCTGCTCGCTCGGCTGTGGGCCGTCCTTGGGATGGGCGGGGTCGATGTTCTTCTTCGCATAAGACACATCGGTGCAGTCGCGGCACATATAGCCATTGACGATTTCCATGGTGTCGTTCCTCTCTAATGCTTCCTTTAGAGTAGAGTACGTGACACCCAAGACATTGGTTACTATAAATATTTACTACTGATCACTAACGGATTTTATGGTTTCTATTTCCTTAACGGCGTTTGACGGCTTCTGCTGCCAAGGCGCGCTTGGCCCGATGAATGGCGGCGTCTAACTCTTGTAGAAATCGCGAGCGGTCCGAAGCGGCAAAGGCCCGAGGCCCAGAGGTTGCGACCCCCATGGCGCGGAGGTGTTCTCCGATTTCACGACCTGCCAAGGCCGAACCAATGGAGTCACGCGTGAAAGGCTTGCCTTGATTGCCAATTGCTTGCGCTCCGGCTTTCAGGGCGCGATCGGCCAAGGGTATGTCTTGGGTTATAATGATATCACCGGCTCTGCAACGCTCTGCGATCCAATCATCGGCTGCGTCTGGCCCTGAATCTACAATAAAGCGCTCTATCAGAGGGTGATTGGGAATCTGGATAAAACTATTTGCGACGACAAAGGTCTGCAAGCCATATCGCAATGCGACTTTATAGACCTCGTCTTTGACGGGGCAGGCATCAGCATCGACAAAAAGACGAGTCATGCCGCCTTATGGCCGAAAGCCTAGGTCAGCACCAGCCTGACTCGGGCAAAGGATCAGTCGCGCCCACGTGGCAGGTCGACGAAGCCGGAATAATCCACCATGCGCTGGGGCATTAATTCCTCAAACTGCTCCCGCATAACACGGGCTAACTTCAAACCGAGATAGAGGGCCAGACAGCCCAATGAGACGACAATAAGACTTGTAATGATTACTGGCATCTAAGTGCCTCCCTACCATTTTTTCTCAGGCTAACACCCGAATGCTGAAATCAAATAAACCTACATCTCACGATTATGATGCGCCTATTCATAAATTGTTAAAGGCTGTTTCCACGACGATTTAATGTTATCTGCTAGATGGACAACCGATCTGGGTTGAAACGAGAGGTCCACCATGACAGCATCTGCCGCCATTGCACTATATACTGGATTGAATGCATTGATCATTTTTGCACTGATCGGGCAGGTTATCGTTCATCGTCGGCGTGAAAAGATCACTCTGGGCGATGGCGGATTTCCGCCGCTGACTCGTGCTATCCGTGCCCACGCCAATGCGACTGAAATAGCCCCCATTGCTTTGATCGGCTTGATTGCCATGGCCATGGCGAATGCACCGATTTGGGCCATTCATGTTGGTGGATTGAGTCTCACGCTTGGACGTGTACTGCATGCGTTTGGATTGAGCCGCGATGAAGGGGCTTCCTTTGGCCGCATGGCCGGCATGATATTGTCTCTGACAGCTTTGTTCTGGATTGGGGGAACTTGCATTTGGGTTGCCCTTTAGGCAAAAATCGTTTTGCCCAAGTGATAAAGGGTCGCTGTCCAAGAACAGCGACCCTTCAGCCCCAAAGAACGCTATAAACGCGCTCTTAATTTTGATCGAACGAGATCAGAACACGTTTAGAATACGCCTTGGCCAACACCACCATCGACAAACATCGAAGCGCTGTAAGTAGCGGTTTTTGCCGACTGACGGGTGTTGGTGAAAGTCTCAGTCCGGGTGATCGTGGCATATTTGATGCCAGGGCCAAAACGACGCAGAAGCGAGCGTTCGTTACAATCGGCTTCAGCCTTTTGCGCAATGCACTGGACGGTGGCGGCGCCGACAGCCCCCTTGTCGCCCCGATAAACTAAGGCCTGACCTTTTTGGCACGAAATGCTGCGGCCACCATCAAAGTTAGCTTCGCCATTGATCGATTTGCCAAGGGTCACTTCCATGCGGGTTCCTGCCATGCAGCGGAAGACTTCGCCATCAAACTCAGCACCAACTTTGGAATCGCCATTTGTGCGCGAAGCAGGGTGTGGCATGCCGCGGTCGTCCATACAGACAGCGCGGATCGCAATGGTTTCTGTGATGGTGCGGCTATCTTGGAATTGTTCCATTACGGTAGCTGTTTGGCCACCAGAGACTTGCAAGCCATCAATCAAGCCAGTGGTCGCAGGCATGGGGACTGAGAAGCCGCCTCCGCCACCGCCGCCAATATAGACGCCGCCACCGCCGCCGCCGCCGACAACTGTGGTGCTACCGCCGACATAGGTGTTGCCACCCACCAGAACATTGGTGCCACCGAAATAGCTGCCGCCAACACTGACATTCACATTCGGACCGGGGACATAGACATTGGGCACGCCAACGATCTGGCCAGCGGCAGAGCCACAACAATCGCCAGATGGGCCTTGCACGTCTGGGATATTTGTTGTGCCGTTACCGCTGGTGCCACAGCCATTGCAGCCACCCGCTTCAGCGGATGATGCCATAAAGGCCGCTAGAAGTGTGGCTGCGGCGATGTATCGAACTGAAACACTCATGGTGGGACTCCCCGAAATTGACAGGACCATCCAGCAAGTCCGGCGCCAATTTCGCGCGTGTGGAGAGTATGGGCGGCCTAAGTCACCGAACTGGTTTGGCATGAGACGTGCGCTACCAATCGGAAAGCGGCCCAAAGGCGGCGATAACCGAGGAATTACACATGCATTACGGCGCGCTCCATCCAGAAAGCCGGGCCTTCTTGAGCTCTTGGCAGGCCCTAAACGGGCTGTCAGACCAATCTGAGGCAGATTCTGCCATGTCAAAAGACGCATCATCCATGATTGGACGTATCTTTTTGGCGCAGCGGGCAAGCGAAGGCGTCTTCACCTTTAAGAGTGTCGGCAGTGACTTGAGACTTTGGACTGGCAGGGATTTGCGTGACCATGATGTAGCAAGCCTATTCCATGGCGCAGATCGTAATTTGATCCGCGCCCTTCTGGAGTCGGCGATTACGGGACCAGGTCCAGCACTAGCCCGCGCTGCTGCCTTTGGTGCAGGGTTTGGGCAAAGAACCGAAGTTGAATGGGTGTTTCTGCCCTTAACGGATAGATCCGGTGCAGATCGGGTTTTGGGACTGCTTCAGCCGATCAACCAAGCGCAGCCGATTTCCAAGCCTGTGCTACGCTTTTCATTGACTGCCTTGTTGCCACCCACCCCCGAAATGCCTGTACGTCAGGGTCTGCGCCTCGTTGTCAGCCGCGACTAATCGATTGGTCGTTTGGTTGGGATCCAGTTTGAAACTGCAATGCAGCCAACTCTGCATAAAGGCCACCTTTGGCAATCAACTGGTCGTGGTTGCCCGTTTCGACAATACACCCTTGGTTCAGCACCAAAATGAGATTGGCACGACGGACCGTTGACAGGCGGTGCGCGACCACAATCGTCGTACGATTGGCAGCAAACCGATCGAGAGCTTCTTGAACCCGCGCCTCAGAGTCTGAATCCAATGCACTGGTAGGTTCATCCAGCAATAGGATTGGGCTGTCGCGCAAGATAGCACGCGCCAAGGATAGCCGTTGACGCTCCCCACCTGACAGTCGGGTCCCCCGCGGACCAACTTGGGCTGATAGCCCCTCTGACAGGCGATCCACAAAGTCGCATGCTGCCGCTGATAAGGCCGAGCGAATGGAAGATTCATCCGCGCCGGACAAGCCCATTGCGACGTTATCGGCAATCGAGGCGTCAAACAGCGTTGCATCTTGGCTGACCAAGGCAATATGCTGACGCAAGCTGGCCAAAGTCGCTTGACCAATGTCTTGCCCGTCAATCAGAACCCGTCCGGCGCTTGGATCAAACAATCGTGGGATCAGATTGAGAATGGTGGACTTGCCAGAACCAGAGGGCCCAACCAAGGCCAAGGTCTGGCCAGGCTCTGCCGTAAAGCTGATCTTGTCCAAGCCCATTGTGCCATTAGGCCAGTTGAAGCCGACGTTTTGAAATTCAATCCGACCAGGGCCACGGGTAAGCGTTACTGCCTCCGGCCGGTCTCCAATGCTGGGGGTTTCATCCAAAACAGTGAAAAAGCGCTCCAAAGCTGAAAGCCCTTCCTGCAGGATACTGTTTAAGCCGCCAAGACTGCGGATCGACTGAGCTGCCAAAAGAAGTGAAGCGATAAAGGCTGTCAGCGTGCCGACGCTGGCTGCCCCTTGGCTGATACGAAAGCCAGCAAATGCAAATACACCAGCAATGGCAAGCCCACCTAGAATTTCGAGGATGGGATCTACCCGGCCCTTTTGTTCGGCCATTTTCAGCAAGAGCGACATTCGGGTCGAAAGTGCTGCCCCAACCCGATTGCTTTCGGCTTTTTCCAAGCCATAGGTTTTCACCAAGCGGATGCCGCCTAAGCTTTCTTCAACCACACCTGCCAAGTCTGCCGCTTGGTGTTGAGCCCGCGCAGCGGTCTTACGTAGCCGCGCCCCGATCATCGACACAGGGCCAATCGCCAAGGGCAGGATGAGGAGACAGACCAAAGCCAATTGCCAGTCACCCATCAACATAACCGCGACGACCCCGACCAAAGTAAGAATGTCCCGGACGAGGCTGTTTGCAGCGCGCAGCACAGCTTCTCGAACGGCATTGATATCGTTTAAAAAGCGCGAGGAGAAGGCCCCCGAAGGCTCAGCGCTGAGGCGGGCGAAATCCAAGGTCAATAGCTTAGCAAACAAGTCCTGTTGCAGCTTTGTAGTAGCAGCCAGCGCCACTCGATTGGTTAAGACCGTTGAAGCGTACAGCGCGATGCCCTTGATCAGGGTCGCTGCAATAATCGCCAATGGCCCAATCGTGGCCATGGCGGCGGGCGTCAGCCAGTTTGGCGTATTGTCTGGAGTCGTTCCAGCACCTGCGCTCAACGCAGCCAAAGCATCGATAACTTGACCAAATAGCCACGGATAAGAAGCTGAAGCGGCGGCGACCACCGCCATTAATAGCGTAGCGAACCACAATATACTGGCATGCGGTTTCAGCCAGCCCGACCAAAACCGCTTGATCAGATCGACGCTTTGCGCCGACTGAGTGTCAGGGCCTTTAGTGATCGTCTTCATCCGGGGATGGCCCGTTGGGATCGATCAAACGGTGGGCATGGATCACGAAGTAACGCATATGAGCATTATCTACCGTACGCTGGGAAGCACTTTTCCAAGCATCGCGGGCTTCGGCATAATTGGGATAGGCCCCAACAAAGTCCATCGCCTTCAGATCGCGAAACTCCACATCCTCAAGGTTCTGAACTTCCCCACCGACGACGATGTGGAGCAATTGTTTCTTTGGGGTGGCTTTAGGTTCCATTTCTTCCTCACGACAGTTTTACATGGTGGACGCGATCAATGAGTGAGGGATGTAATGGCTTGCCCGCAACCACCAGACTTTTTTGTAGTGGTACTAGCTGATTGTAAACAAAAGCTGCACCTTCATGCGTGGTTGCCAGCGCGCCTGCCTCGTTCACGATTACATGTGCGGCAGCTAAGTCCCAGTCACTTTTGGCCGAAAGAGCAATTGCACCATCATAATGACCTGCCGCAACCAAGCACATGCGATAGGCAATCGAATTACGCGACACGACATCCATTTCGGGCCAAGGCGTTGGCCAAGCCGGATGGCGGAACATGCTGGGATCGCCCAACATGGCACAGCCTTCCAACCGATCTACGAGGCTGGGTTGGATCGCAACGCCATTTAGGCGCGCGCCGCCGCCTTGAAATGCATCAAACATCTCACCTGTCGCAGGATTGAAAACCACACCTAAAACTGGCTTGCTATCTGCCAATAGGCCGATACAAATTGTGAAATGCGGCTTGGCCTTTATAAAGGCACGTGTACCATCGATCGGGTCAACGACCCAGCAGAAGCGGGCGGACTGTCGCGATTGATCGTCAATGGTCTCTTCCGATAGCCAACCATAATCAGGGCGCTTGGCTAACAAGCGATCCTTCAGCAGCGCATCAATCGCCAAATCAGCATCACTGACCGGATTATTGGGTGACTTATCGCGCACATCCATCTGCGTGCCGAAATAGCGCATAGCAACGGCACCCGCTTCTGTAGCAGCCTCCAATGCAAGCGCTAGATCAGCCGTCAAATTCATGCCCTATGCCCCCGCAATCGTCATGGCTGGGATCAAAAGACTAGGGCATTGTAGCGATGCGCGACCATTATAGTCATTGCCGGGGATCAGCTTAGCGTACATGTCCAGCATGTTACCAGCGACGGTGATTTCATTAACGGGGCGTACAATTTTGCCGTTCTCAAACCAAAGACCCGAAACACCTACCGAATAATCGCCCGTGTTCTGGTTGAAGCTAGGAGATAGAGTTTCGATGACCACAAGGCCATTACCTGCTTGCGCCTGTAATCCCGCGAGGTCATGTTGGCCCGGCATCACGGTTACATTGCTTGAGCCAATGCCCGGTGCCCCGCCAGGGTTCATGCTGGCATGGCCTGTTGACTTCAAACCCAGTTGTTTGGCGCTGGACGTATTGAGCAGCCAAGTTTGCAGCACACCATCAAACACCAGATCGCGGGCTGCCACAGGTAGGCCTTCACCATCAAACGGGTGGGACGACCACCCCCCCTTTTCCAAGGGATTATCGGTAATGCGAATGTTGGAAGCGAACACCTGCTGGCCCAACTTATCGCGCAGGAAGGAAACCCCACGCGCTACTGAGACACCAGAGATGGCACCTAGAAAGAAGCTGATCAGACGGCTTGCGACCCGGTTCTCGAAGATGACAGGCGCGACGCAGCTTTCAAGTTTGCTGGCACCCAAACGTGCTAACGTGCGCTCGCCTGCATTGCGGCCAATGGTCGCGGACGCCTTCAAGTCTTTTAAAAAGCGGCTGGAGTCGCTATCCCAGTCGCGTTCTTTATGGTCCCCGCGCTCTGCAATGGCAGACAGACCCAAGCCCCAAGATGTCCCGCGATAGCTGCCCCGAAACCCGTTGCTTGCGCCATAAACGACTTGGCTTGCGCCCCATTCAGCACCAGAGCCCCCAGAATTGGTAATACCTGCAAGGTCTAAAGCAGCGGCCTCGCTATCCAAGGCGCGGGCTTCAAGATCGGCTATATCGGCTTCTGTATCGTCCCAAAGCTCGAGATCAACTTGGTCTTTAGCCAAGCCTCCGGCGTCGGGCAGACCACACCAAGGGTCTTCTGCTGCAGCCTTCGCCATGGCCACAACCCGTTCTGCCAAGGCATCTAGAGCAGCCAGGCTAAAGTCGGAGGTTGAGGCCCCGGCTTGTTTTTTTCCGATCAAGACCCGCAAGCCAGCTGAGCGGCTCTCTTCGCTTTCAACTGATTCTAATTGGCCGAGCCGCACGGACACAGACAGGCTTTTGCGGTCCAAACAAGCCGCATCGGCCGCTTCAGCACCTAAGAATTTTGCGCGGGACAGGAGCCGATCAACGGCTGCATCAAGATTTGAGCTCATAGTTTACTTCTAAAGCGGGTTTGACTCGATGCGAAGTCAATTGCGCACAAAAGCTTCAGTACGCCCACTTTAGATTCTAACAGCCCTGCTAAACGAGGTCTCTAAAGCGCGGAGTCGAGATCTGTGCTGAGCAATTGTTCGGCAAAAGCATCTGCATCAGCTGCTAAGGTTTTTTGTTCGCTCTGCCAAGACTGGTAGTAAACAAAGCCACCAACGCCCAACACCAAGCTTGCAGCCAAAGCGCCGAAGGTCTTCACCCAGGCATGCCGCGGCGCAGTCTGCACACTGAAAGCAGCCATCGCAGCCGCTTCGATACGGGCGGCAGGCATCTCTGGCACGGGACTGGCGTGATTTAACACGTCGGCCAAAGCCTTGTTCAGCGGGTGATGATCTAGGATACTCATGCTGCATGTCCTTCCACGGACGCTTGTAACAAATCGGCCTTCTCAGGCGCAAGGGCCAGCCGCAAGGCGCGCCGGCCTCGAGCCAGAAGTGATTCCACGGCATCAACGCTAATGCCGAGGACTTCGCCAACGTCTTTGGCAGCCAGTTCCTCAAAATGGGTGAGGACGATTGCGGCCCGTTGGCGATCGGGTAAACTCGCGAGGGCAGCATCAACGCAATCGCGCAAAGCGGTTTGATGCAACCTTGTGTCAGGCATTGGCCCGGGATCGAGCGGCTCGGGCGCTTGGTCTTCATCCACAAAGCGCCCAGCTTTTCGTAGACGGTCAAAGCAAAGGTTGGTGGTCACTTGGTGCAGCCACGTCTCAACCCTTGCTCGACCGGTTTGCCAAGTTGGCAGGACCTTCCACAGACGGATCAGCGCTTCTTGAGTCACATCCTCCGCCTCTGTGGCATCTCGCAGGAGAGACAGCCTTGACCAAAGCGGCAGCCGCGGCGCGGTCACCGCGGCCTGCTTTGGCGATCAAGCCCGCCAAGGGATCGAAGACGAGGGAGTTTGACACACTAGGAGACCCCGTTCTGATTTACCAAGGGCGACCTGGTCCACGACGCGGCCCACCTTCGCGCCCTTGACGGGCAGCAGCGGCAGCTTCTTCACGGGTCAAGCGACCATCCTTATTGGCATCAGCACGCTCAAACATCGGATCAGGCCGCCCAATCCATTCGTCGCGACTAATCTTGCCGTCCTTATTGGCATCGTAGGCCGCAATAGGTGGCGGCGGAGGCGGCCCATCGCGGCGATCCTTCTTCCGGTCACCCATTTTCCCCCGCATAGCATCAAGCTCATCGCGAGTGACACGACCATCCTTATTGGCATCGAGGCGGGCGAACATCTCAGCCGAGCGCTCTTGCATTTTGGTTTGCTTTTCTTGCATGCGGGCAGCCATCGCAGCGTCAAACTCTTCACGCGTGACCGCACCATCCTTATTGGCGTCAGCAAGGCTCATTAAATCGCGGCCTTCCCGGGGCTCACGTGGTGGTCCTTGCATACCATCTGGGCGAGGTGGACGGGGCGGACGGGCAGCGCGCATTTCTTCTTCAGTGACAAAGCCGTCTTTATTCTTGTCGGCTCGCTCGAACATGGCTGTGCGCGCGGTGCGCACTTCATCCATAGTGATGGCACCATCCTTGTTCAGGTCTGCACGCTCAAAAAAGCCTGGACCTTCCCCCGGAGGGGGCGGTGGGCCTTGTTGGGCAAAAACGGGGGTTGCCAACACCATCAAGCCAGCAGTGGCAAGAACTATCTTTAAACGCATGATCTGGTTCCTCTATGCAGCTGACCTCGGGGGAGAAGGCCAAGCTTGTTTGTGATCTGCTTTTAAAACGCGGCTGGAAGTCTATTCCGTCGAAACGCCTGCAATCTCATTAAAACGATGGAGAATAAGGGCGCGCGCATCATCATACATCGCGATCGCTGTCTGGAAGTCCGGTGCATCAAGGCTGTACGCGACCGCTTGGGTTAGGCCAGCAGCTGCCGTGATCGGGTCGAAATCAGAGCCTGCAGCGACGGCGAGGAGTTGTCGCACATTCTGTAGAACAGAGCCCGCCTTGACCAAGCGACCTGCCTCTTCGGGGTCCAGAAACCCATAATGTGCGAGCGCTCGGATTGCTTCAACCGTGTTGGCGTGAATGATAGGTTTGCCGGAACCTGCAGCCGCTAACTGATGATATTGCGCGAAGAACTCCAGATCGATCAACCCGCCACGCTGGCGCTTTACATCCCAGCCGCCGCGCACGGGATGGGCGGCGACCATTTTTTCGCGCATGGCAACGATTTCGTGGACCAAAGCTTCAATTGGCCGCGGCTTTTGCAGGACTTTTTGGGCAAGCGCCGCGATCTCAGCCATAAGACTTGCGTCCCCTGCCACCGGGCGCAAGCGCGTTAAGGCCTGAAATTCCCACGTCCAAGCTTGGCTGTCATAATAGCGCTCTAGCGCCGACAGTCGCACCGCGACTGGGCCCGCCCTACCAGATGGCCTAAGCTGCATATCCACTTCATAAAGGCTGCCTTCCGCTGTCTGTACCGACAGGGCCGAAACCAAGCGCTGGGTAAGCCGCGTATGCCATTGCTCGCCACTGATCGGGCGCTTGCCATCAGACTCACTTTCTGCATCGGCAACATCATAGACAATCATCAAGTCGAGATCGGAATCTGCTGCCAACTCCTGACCGCCCAGCTTCCCCCATGCACATACCGCCACCCGTCCTGGGATACGGCCATGAGCTTCTGCCATAGCTTCGTAGGCAACTGGCAGAAGCGCAGAAATGGTCGCCTCGGCGAGGTTTGAATAAGCAATTCCTGCTTCCTCCGCCTTAGCGCGGCCGTGCAACACCTGAAAGCCAATGCGAAACATTTCCTCGCGATGCGCGCGACGCACGGCATCGAGACATTCTTCAAAGCCATGCGCTTGGTTTAGGCTAGCCTGTAAAACCTCTAAGCGTGTTTGGGGTTCATCCATGGATAGGGGTGCCGAGAAACGCGGCGAGAGCATCGCGTCCAAAATGGCGGGTCGTTGTGCGAGCACAGCGCCTAACCGCGGGGCCAACGCCAAAGTCGCGCAGGTCTCCTTCAAGATAAGTGGCTCAGCCTTAAACAGGGATAGGACCTGAACGCCTGCTGGAAGAGCAGCAAAGAAGTCCTGAAAGCGCACGAAACCCGTGTCGGCTTCCCCGGTTGCTGCGATGGCTTGCAATAAATCCGGTGTCAAAGCCGTTAAAAGTTCACGCGCCCGTGCAGTTCGTGTTGCCGGCACATGACCATGGTGCCAAGCGCGAATGGTGCGGGCAATCTGGCTGGGCTCGCTAAAGCCTAATGATGCGATGGTCTCAATTGTCTCGGGGTCGTCGTCCACTCCGGTAAACACCAATGAACCCAGTGGGCTAGATAGCGGTGTGCTGTCTGGGAATAGTTCTCGCACACGGGTTCGCACCATCTCGCGACAGGCTTTAATGTCTCGATCGAGCGCGGCTAGGTCAGCATGGCCAGACAAAACTGCCACGCGGGCACGCCGGTTTGGATCATGCGGTAATTTATGGGTCTGTTCATCATCGAGCATTTGGATTCGGTGCTCGATTGTACGCAGGAAACGATAGCCTAATGCCAAATCATCGCGGGCAAGCGCATCAATCCGGCCGGCAGCAACAAGCGCATCAAGAGCCTGCAGCGTTCCCCGCACCCTTAAACTGGGGTCGCGGCCACCCAGAATAAGTTGCTGCGTCTGGGCAAAAAACTCAATCTCGCGAATACCACCCCGGCCCAGTTTCACATCAAAAGCTGGGTCGTCTAAGTCGGTGGAGCGACGGACAGCATGTATTTGGCGGAGGATAGATTGCACGTCATCAATCGCGGCAAAATCCAAATTCTTCCGCCAAATGAAAGGTAGTAGATGCGTCAGAAGACTGCCAGCCGCCTCAAAGTCCCCGCCAATCGCGCGCGCCTTGATAAAGGCCGCTCGCTCCCAGTTCTGGCCGACGCTTTCATAATAGGTCTCTGCCGCACGCAGGGACACAGCAACCGGGGTTGAGGCTGGATCTGGGCGCAGACGCCAGTCCACCCGAAAGACATAGCCCTCTGCTGTTACCTCCTCGAGAATTCGGGAGACGGCCTGCACTTGGCGGACACACACACCACTGGCAGCATCTTGATCCTCTGGACGAAATGCATCCCGATCAAAAAACGCGGCAAGATCAATGTCGCTTGAATAGTTGAGTTCTTGCGCGCCATGCTTGCCCATCGCAATGATGAACAGACCCGGCACCTGACCGGGTATCAGAAAGCTTGCCGAATCTCGATTTGCAGCAGACCGACTGGCTAAAATCAATGCGGTCTGGGTGGCTTGGTCGGCTAAGTTTGATAACGCCAGGGTCACTGCGCCCAAGTCCAGATGCCCACTCAAATCGCCAAGCGCACAGGCTAAGTGCGTATCGGCTTTCGCATGACGTAGCGCTGCCATGGCCTCTGGAACACCAAGCTGCGCCGCCTTCTGGGCACTAATCAGACTGGCGGAAAGAACTTCAGAGACTTGACCAGACAGGACGGCACTGGCCGCGACTGATCGCCTTTGGCTCAAGCGATCGAGGTAGGGAGCAACAAGGCGCGCTGCCACCAAGGCATCTGGCAAAGAGCCTATGGACTTGACACCGACCATCAGGCTTTAAGCGGCAGGATCAGCCGCGCCTCCAGGCCGAAATCATCGCCGCTTGGCAGGCCATCAGCCAAAACAAGCCGACCACCGTGTAATTCCGCAATCGCCACCGCTAAGGACAGGCCAATGCCAGACCCCGGCAAGGAGCGCGCGCTATCTAGGCGTACAAATCGTTCCAAAACATGGTCGCGCTGGTTGACCGGTATGCCGCTTCCACTATCGCAGACGCTGATCGACATTTGATTAGCAGGTAGGCGCTTGGCAGACAGTCGCACTGCGCCTTCACGTGTATATTTGACGGCATTATCCAAGAGATTGGAGATAGATTGCGCTAAGAGGGATCTGTCGGCCATAATCATAAGTTCGGGCTCAATTTCAGCTGTAAAGACCAAGCCCGCTTCTTCAATTACCGGCTCAAACAAGTCAGCCAATTGGCCAAGCAATAGGCTGACATCCAAGGGTTCGAGCTTACCACCTTCACCTGCTTCAAAGCGGGACAAGCGCAGCACAGCATTAAAGGTCGCGACGACACCGTCCAACTGGATCAATGCGTCTTCAATCGCATCGCGCAAGTCTTCGGTTGTTTGCGCTTTTGCGGCTGCCCCTTCTAAGCGTGCCCGCAGCCTTGTGAGAGGGGAGCGCAAGTCATGCGCAATCGAGTCCCCCGTGGTGCGCGCGGCAGCGACCAGACGGTCAATACGCTCCAACATCGCGTTGAGGTCGTCGGTTAGATCATCAAATTCATCGCCGTCACCGGGCCTAATCGTCCGCACAGCTGCCCGTCGCTTCAAGTCGCCAGCCATAACAGCGCGCGTCGTCCGGGTAAGCTCATCAACGCGCCCAGCGGCCTGTCGTGCAGCCAGAAAGCCACCAATTAGCGCAAAAGCTAACACCCCTGCCCCGCCCATCCAGATAACTCGCGCAACATGGTCTGCGATCTGCAAGCCAGGACCCAAATCGCGGGCAACAAACAGGCCAAACCCGTCGGGTCCTGCCAAAAACAAGCCCCTGGCCCGTCTGCGCTCAACTTTGCCAGTCTCCAGATCAGGGCGCTCATAACTAAAGCCTGAAGAGACAGCGCGCTCGGGCTGGAGCGCGCTATTTGGGTCTGGTTTATTGATTTGGGAGAGGTCGAGTGGGACAACATCAATGTTGCCAGATAAGACTTTGCCGTCGGGCTGGACCAACACATAAAGGGAGTCACTAGCCCGCGCCGCGCGCTGGATGACTGCCATATTGAGGCCGTCGACATTCTGACGCTGCCAGATATCAGCCAGCTGTGACAGCTCTTGGCGGGCAAACCGATCTGCCTCTAAGCCTAATCGACCGACGGTCGTGGCATAGAGGAAGCCCAGCAAAAGAATAGCAAAGCCCGCAAACAGACCTGCAAATGCCATGGCGACGCGAAACGTCGTGGTGCGCATCAGCGACCGCAATGGCAAGAGCAGCTTTTTGATCATCAGATTTAGGCTTCGAGCCGATACCCGGCACCACGCACCGTGTGCAGCATGGGTTTATCGAACTCACGATCAATTTTTGAGCGCAAGCGCGAGACATGGACGTCGATCACATTGGTCTGTGGATCAAAATGATAGTCCCACACTTTCTCCAACAGCATGGTACGGGTCACCACTTGATTGGCATTGCGCATTAGATATTCCAGCAAGCGAAACTCGCGCGGCTGAATGTCGATCTTACGACCTTCGCGCCGGACGACACGGGCCAACAAGTCCATCTCCAGCTCACCAACTTTTAGGTGTGTCGAGGGTGTACCGCCTTCGTGGCGGCGTCCCAGGGCTTCAACGCGGGCAATCAGTTCGCTGGCGGCATATGGCTTTGCCAAATAATCATCGCCTCCAGCCTTTAGGCCTTCCACCCGATGCTCGACATCGCCCAAGGCAGACAAGAACAATACAGGAGTTGCAATGCCGGCCATGCGCAAGTCTGCGACAACACTCAGACCGTCTTTCTTAGGCAGCATGCGGTCAAACACCAGAACATCGAATGCCCCACCGCGCGCCATCAACTCTCCCGTTGGACCGTCTGCGGCCAAATCAACCACATGGCCGGCTTCTTCCAGAGCACGCCGCATGTAGAGTGCGGTATCTCCAGCATCTTCAACAATGAGAACACGCATCGGATTCCCCCCTGATGGCGCCAATTACTTTTTAGGCTGTGACTTCGATGCTGCTTCCAAGGGCAGAGGCACAAACGCGCCAGCGCCATTTTGGCTTTGCACAAAGAGCCCGATGAAAGAGCGACCTGCAGCACGAGCAGCTTCGATGGCTGCATCGAGTTCTTCGGCAGAGCGAACTTCATCGTCATTGGCTGTCAAAATGGCATCGCCTGCGCGAATCCCCCGCTCTGCTGCGCGAGAGTCCGGATCAACCTCCAAAATTAAAACACCTGGTTCGTTTGCAGGAAGTCGCAGACGGGTGCGAGCTTGTGCTGACAACGGACCAACACTCAATCCAAGGACATTGGTTGCAGGGCTCGCCGGCTGGGTTGCATCTGCACCCGCTACTGGGTCAACTTGGCTCAATTGCTGTTCAGAAGGACGGGCCGCAATGGTTACCTGCACAATGCGACGGACACCCTTAGCGCCCGCTACATCCAATCGAACCACATCACCAACGCGGGTTTGGCCGACGCGGCGGGTCAAATCGGAAGACCCTTCAATCTTTTGACCGTTGAACGCCACAACAACATCGCCGCGCTTCAGGCCAGCTTTTGCCGCCGGGGCGCCTGGTGTGACACTTCCGATCATGGCACCTTTGACATCGCTGCCTAAGCCCCAGCTATCTGCCATTTCGCGGCTTACATCCTGGATGACAACGCCCAGCCAGCCGTAGGTAACTTTACCTTGCTCAATGATTTGTTTGGTCGTCCGATCAGCCAGCGAGGCTGGAATAGCAAAGCCAATACCGACATTGCCGCCTGAGCGGGAGAAGATCGCTGTGTTCACGCCAATCACACGGCCGCTCATATCAAAGGTTGGACCGCCAGAATTGCCGGGGTTAATTGGCGCGTCGACCTGAATAAAATCAGCAATATTGCCTTCATTGCGAATGTCGCGGCCCAAAGCTGAGACAATCCCGGCAGTCGCCGTACCGCCTAGCCCAAACGGATTGCCGATCGCGACCACCCAATCCCCAACGCGCACACGGGCTTCAGGGGCGAATTGTACGTAAGGGAAGCTTTTGCCTTCGACTTTTAGCACCGCTAGGTCTGTCCGTTCATCACGGCCAACTACGGTTGCCTTCAATTCGCGACCATCTTTCAAAGTTACGTTGATTTCCTTTGCCTTTTCCACCACATGGTTGTTGGTGACGATATGGCCAGTTGACGTAATGAAGAAGCCAGAGCCGCCGCCGCGCTGCTCACGTGGGCGAGCTTGATTGCCGCGTTGGTTTGGCATTTGTTCGAAGAAGCGACGCCATTGCGGCGGCATGCCTTCAAGATCATCTGCAGACGGACGTTGTGTGCCCTCTTCGGCAAGTGCGACCACTTCCAATGACACCACGGCAGGCGATACGCGCTCAACCAGGTCGGCGAAGCCAGGCAGCATTGTAGCAGCTTTTGGAGCTTCTGTTTTGATTTGTTGGGCGGCAGACATGCCGGGCGACAAAATCTGACCCGCACCAAACGCGGCCACGGCTAAAGCCAGCGCCGCAGCCCCAGTCAGGACAGGGCGACGCAAAAAGCGATGTGCTCTGGTCTTCTGCGCCACAGGGCCAGAAAATGTGGTCAAGTCTTCACCTTGCTTATCCAACGACATGAAACTTCATCCTGCAGTGTGCATCGACCCGCCACTCGAGCCGCGCGTTGACTACACTATGACAGGGCTAAGATGGCCAGACCATGGCCAAAACATTACAATGTTGTAAGAAAGCAGCTCCGCGGATGAACATGGTGTTAGAATAGCACTTCAGTCTGTGGAGGCTTTGTTTTCAAACTCTTTCAGGGCTGCCATTGCCCGCGCGTCATCCACTGTCGGGGCCGTTATCGGTGCTGATTGAGAGCGTCGGCTCGCCAAGTAAAGGCCTACGCCCCCTAACAATAGCAAGGCCAATGGCGCACCCCAAAGCGCAAAGGTATCGATCCCGATTCGAGGTCGAAGCAGAACAAACTCACCATAACGATCGGCAAAGAAGCGCCGGACTTGGGTATCGCTATCGCCGGCTGCAATTCTTTCGCGAATAGCTTTGCGCATGTCGACCGCAATCTCAGCGGACGATAGGGCCACCGGCTCGTTCTCGCACACAACACAGCGGATCTCGCGGGCGAGGCTCTGTGCGCGGTCTTCCAACACAGGGTCACTCAACGGCGCTTCAACCGCTTGCACGCCTTGAGGCACGGCGAGCAAAGCCAGCCATCCCATCACTAAGAGAGAAAGAAGCGCGCGTCTCATTCAGCAGCGACGCCAACATTGGTTGGGTCAACTGGGGGTACCACACCACTGCCGTGCTTTGGCTTGGCGGGCTGGGGTGCGCCAATACGCAACCGGCGATCGGTCAGGCTGATGCCTCCACCAAGTGCCATCAGGAAGGCTCCGCCAAAAATCGCAAGTACCAAGGGGTTCCAGTAAAGTCGTACGGTCCAAGCCATGCGACCATTGATCTCAGCGGGGTCACCCAATGCTGAATAGACATCGCCAGCTAAAGACGAGCGCAAAGCCACTTCTGTGGTAGGCATCCGCGCGGCGGGATAAAAACGCCTCTCTGGGGCTAGCGTAATCTCTCGCTTGCCATCCGTGACAACCAATTGCGCACGGTCGGCATAATAATTAGGGCCTTCCTCAGCGGTGACAGCTTTCAAAGTTACTGTGCGACCAGCGAAACGTGTCGTCTCACCCAAGCCTAGGGAGGCCGTGTGCTCAACACGAAAGGCGGTTTCAGAAACCGCACCTAAGACAAATACGCCCATGCCCATGTGCGCGACAGTCATGCCCCACGCCGCGCGCTGCAGTCCTTTGACACGGGCCCAGACTTGAGGTGCCGGCAACTTACCAAAGCGGACGCGGTCGAGCACTTCGCCAATCGCGCCACAAACCAGCCAAGTTCCAAGACCAATCCCGATTGCTGCCAAGGCTTTCCCGCCCATCAAAGCCCAACTCAAAGTGATCGCCAACGCGGTCAAAGCGGCTGCCACCCACAGGCGCTGCAGCACGGCCATCAAGTCCCCGCGCTTCCACGCCAAATAGGGCGCGACTGGCAAAGCCAAGAGCACCAAGGCCATAAGTGGGGTGAAGGTCAGATTGAAATAGGGTGGTCCAACAGACAGAGCGCGCTTGAACATAGCCTCACCCAAAAGCGGGTAGAGCGTACCGACCAATACGGTGGCGGTTGCAACAGTTAGGAACAAATTGTTCAAAACCAAAGCCCCTTCCCGACTGATCGGGGCAAAGAGGCCGCGATCAGAGCCTAAGCTGGGGCCGCGCCAAGCAAACAGGCTCAAAGCGCCGCCGGTAAAGACTGCAAGTATCATCAAGATGATGAAGCCGCGCTCTGGATCTAGTGCAAAGGCGTGAACCGAAGTCAAGACGCCAGAGCGAACGAGAAAAGTGCCCAGTAAAGACAAGGAGAAGGTTAGGATCGCTAACAATACGGTCCAACTTGCAAGCCCGCCGCGCTTTTCGGTTACAATTGCAGAGTGCAAAAGCGCTGCCCCGAGAAGCCAAGGCATGAAGCTGGCATTCTCAACAGGGTCCCAGAACCACCAACCGCCCCAGCCCAACTCATAATAGGCCCAGTAAGAGCCCAAAGTGATGCCTATGGTCAAGAACGTCCACGAGGCCAAAGCCCAAGGCCGAAGCCAGCGCGCCCAAGCTGCATCGACGCGGCCCTCTAACAAGGCTGCCACAGCCAATGAAAAAACAACGGACGAGCCGACATAGCCCAAATAAAGAAATGGTGGATGGGCCGCGAGAGCGGGGTCCTGCAGCAAAGGATTCAGGCCCGCTCCCTGTAAGGGTGCAGGGTCCAAGCGGACAAATGGATTAGAAGCAAAGGCCAAATAGGCCATCATGACTGCAGTCAAAAGACCTTGGACACCGACAGCCCGCGACCGCAAATCCCACCGCAACCCTTTGGAGAAATGCGCCAACATCCAGCCAAATCCAGCTGAGATGAGGCACCACAACACCATCGAGCCTTCGTGGCTGCCCCAAGTTCCCGCAATTTTGTAAAGCAACGGTTTTAGGGTGTGACTATTGGTGGCCACATTTTGGACCGAGAAGTCAGACCGAATGAAGGCGCTCATCAGTGCAAAGAAGGCCACAGCAATCGCAAAAAAGGAGATATCAGAAGCCGCCTTTGCCATAGCGGCAAATCGGCCATCACGGGCGTGGCCACCCCACAATCCAGTTGCCGCTTGCGCAAGGGCGGCAAAAAGCGCGAGGAAGATAAGGAAGTGTCCGAGTTCTGCGATCATAACCGACTATGTACCCCGCAGCTGTTTAGGTTCAACCTGTTTCCGCTGCTCAAACCACGTTTCGAAAGCAAGACGGAGTTAAACTATTTCGACCCTGTGTAAGTTGGGTTTGCCATATTGGCACCGGTTCCCAAATTGGATTGGTTGCTGGTTTGATTGACAGGCAGAGGCGCGTCGCGCCACTGGCCTGAGGCTTTCAAGGAATCCGCCACTTCTTTGGGCATATAGTTTTCATCGTGTCGGGCAAGAATCGTGCGCGCCTCAAACGTATCGGGTGAAGTGAACTTTCCCTCTGCGACAACACCTTGGCCTTCTCGAAACAAGTCAGGCAGCACACCGCGATAGCTAACGCGCATGTCAGCGTTCATATCAGTCACAACGAAATTGACTTTGCCGTTATCGCCCCGCACCACAGTTCCCTTGGCAACAAGGCCGCCAATGCGCGCTTGTGTCCCGGGTTCGGGCTTCTTTGCTTGAGCATCTGTGGGCGAATAGAAGAAAGATGCGGTTTGCCGCAAAGCCACGCTGGCAACCGCAGTTGCGCCTAGCAGGACGACCCCTGCGGCAGAAATCAGAAGAAGGCGGCGGTCACGTCTGCGCATGGTTCTTACTCGATCTTTCACTTAAACTACTGCGTCACGTCCCGAATGGAAAGCAACCTTTCCCTCACTTACACTCACCTTTTCGGCATCGCCGCTGAAGTTGAAGCGCCCGCTACTGGAGATGCGGGCGCGCTTTCCAGAGCAAGACCATAAACAGCCGAAAGCAAAGGATCCCTTGCCTCTTGCTTCTGCCCAACCAGCAATAGGTCTCTGGCCTCTTTGAGTTTGCCGGTCATTAACAAGACGCGCGCCGCAGATAGGCGCAGAGATGGGTCAGATGGATTTTCTGCCAACCGGTCAACGCGCTTGGCAATCATGGTTTCAATGAACGCTTTTTGCGCGTCAGGTCCGGCATTGGCCATTGCGGCCATCGGACCACTTCCATCTTCTCCGGGGCCCCGATCCAGTTGCGATAGGATTTCCGCGACGCGAGCTACTAGCTCCATCTGGCCTTGGGTATCCTTGGCATTGACCACATAAGCTGTGCGCCATGCTGCCAATGCATCTGCTTTCTTGCCCGCTTGCCAATCGGCAAGCCCTAAGTAGAAGCGTGCCGACACTGAATTTGGTTTTAGCTGAAGCGCGGCATCAAAGGCTGATTTAGCATCTACACTGACAACGCCGTCGTTCAGGCGCATCAAAACGGCCCCAGTCTCAGCGACCAAGTCTGCATTCTTGGGGTCCCGACGCATTGCAGCTTGAAACGCGCGAAGGGCATCTTGATCGCGTCCGGCGCTGGCTAAAACTTGCGCCATCAAAGCGTGCGGCATCGGATCTTTTGGTGCCTTTTTTACCTGCTCTTGAAGCAGAAGCATGATTTCATCTTCGCTCAAGGTTTCAGGCGGGCGAGAAAGTAGTTCTGCTTCGCGCTGAACAAAAGGCTGATCCGTCTTCTGCGGAGAGCCATAGATAAGGTACAAACCACCTGTCCCTAACGCGATTACCGCAGCCACACTGGTCATAGCTAATTTGCCTAATCGCGGCCCCTCGCCCAATGTGCGATCGCGAGCTTGGACAAGTCTGCGCCCTATCTCTAGCCTACCTGCTTGGGCAGCTTCTTCGGATATGCGACCCTGTGCCAAATCGCGCTCGATTTCGGCGATTTGATCTTGATAGACCTGCAGGTCAGCGCGGTCACTTTCTAGTGCGCCTCCGCGCGCGCCAGCCCGCAGCACCCACCAAGCCGCTCCGACAAGTGCAACCAGAAGGGCGAGCCAAAACATTCCAGCGACAAGAATAGGAGGGATTTGAGTCATGATGAAAGGCGACATGCACGCTCCCACCCGTGGGTTCAAGGCTTGGGGGTGAAAATGTCGCAGATCGACGCTTCAAGCTTGCGCGATTAATCGCTGTCTCAGGCGGCCCTTTTTACCAAGGCGGTAACCCGGCGCTCAAAATTCTTGGCCGGCAATGGACCGTCTAGCGCATTGATAAGGATCGAAGTAGCATTTATCCAATCTAGGAAATACGGTGAGGTTTCCCCC
>JBEAVQ010000118.1:0-7353 GCA_041160865.1 Pseudomonadota bacterium
CGTGATCGCCGCCGTCAACGTCGTCTTACCATGGTCAACGTGACCAATCGTGCCAATGTTGCAATGTGGTTTCGTACGTTCAAACTTTTCCTTAGCCATGGTCGTGCCCTTCGTCTCTAGTAACGTAGCGCTTGGTGGCGCTACAAAATTCAAAAAACTGGAGCGGGTAGACGGGATCGAACCGACATCCTCAGCTTGGAAGGCTGCTGCACTACCATTGTGCTATACCCGCATCCGATTTCCCGAACCGACGAGCCCCAGGTTGGCCATTCAAGGATTACGATTTGGGATGTCACTGGTGGTGAGGATAGGATTTGAACCTATGTACTCTCTCGAGGGCAGATTTACAGTCTGCTGCCATTAACCACTCGGCCACCTCACCAGGTGACACCCAATCGCAACCGATGCCAGCACATACCGCAACGGCGTTTCAGGAGTTCCAAACCCGCTTGCTGGACATGACACACTTCATGCATCAGGCACGGCAAGCCGCTCTGGAAGGGCCGCGTTATAGCGATGGTCGCTCTAAACGCAATGGCGATTGTTTCACATAACTGCAAGATGAGCCTGTTTTGGCACACAGGCCCAACCTGTCTATCGCCGGATACGGAGCTAGTCGACCTTGAAACCACCAGAGCCAAGCTTCGTCACACGGGGGCTGCCTTCTAGTTTAGCAACAGAAACATCCCCCGATCCAATGATGTTGATTTTGGGGTCCACAACGCTACCACCATGACGAATATTGCCAGAGCCCGCTATATTAGCCTCGAGATTTGAACGTCCGCCTTTCACAAGTGTATCGCCAGAGCCTGCGAGATTAACTTTGAGGTCTGACTGAACTTGACCAATTTGAATGTCGCCGGATCCGGCCAAGTTAATCTCTGTGCGCCCACCAATGGAGCCAATTTCAGTATTGCCTGAACCGGCAACATCCAATTTCACAGTGCCTTTGACCGGCCCAGTTTCATTATTACCCGAGCCAGCCAATCTGGCAGTCAAATCACCGCCGACGCTTTCCGTGCGGAAATCGCCCGAGCCTGCGATGGTAAGTTCAAGATTGCGCGCGACTTTCCCTAATGCAAAATCACCACAGCCAATCATCGTAATGGTGGCCCCACCGACATCGCCGGCCTTACCGCGGACTAAAGAGCGCTTGATTCGAAGACCCATGGAGCTTGGCCCTGTCACCACAATTTTGGGCAAATCCTCTGCCTTGTAGCGCACCCCATCAATCTTGATTTCTTCGACGCGTTGCCCGTTCTGGGTGTAGCTGCTGCAATTCGTGCGCATATTGCGTTGGATTGGACCTTTGACGCGTAGAGTTATCCCATCCCGCTCTATCGTAGCCGATAATTTGGCACCGGGCGTCACTTGGACGTTGAATGCAGCCCCCGGGGAGGTACGAATCTCAATTTGGCCAACCACACCATCTAATTCCAGCAAACGGGCTTGCCCGTCATTCTGGGCTGCCACAGGCTGAAAGCCCAGCAATAGTGCAGCCCCTAGTCCAATTGCAGCTCCTAGACCCAATCCTTGTTTTTGTGTCAGCATATTCGTCAAGCTCCTATCCGTCCTCAAAAGAGTTTCCGCAGCCCTTATAGGCGACAGCGGCGACCTTTTCCCGTTAAAAGAACTTCATGACTAAGAATTCACGTTTTCGTCCAAAAGAGGGTGGCCGCGACGGTAGTCGCGATGGCGGTCGTGACCGTCCTGCAGCCGCGCCTTGGAAAGCCAAGGGGCCACGCCCACCTCGCGAGGATAAGCCCAGCGACGGCAGTCAATGGATCTATGGCACCCATGCCGTGCTCGCTGTTCTCGCCAATCCTAACCGCAAAGTGTTGGAGCTTCGCGCGACCCGCAATACGCTGGAAGGCTTTGAAAACGCCCAAATCGACAAGAGCAAGATTGCAGTGACCGATGGCGAAAGCCTTTCTGCGCTCTTGCCGCCTGGTGCAGTCCATCAAGGCATTGCGGTTCGCGTTCACCCACTGGAAAGCATTGGTCTCCACCAAGCTCTGCCAAAAGCTGAAGGCATTGCGCTGATCCTAGACCAAGTCACGGACCCTCAAAACATAGGTGCGATCTTCCGTTCTGCGGCGGCTTTTGGCGTGCGCGCCATTATTCAGCAAGACCGCAAGGCCCCGCCAATCACAGGCTCCTTGGCCAAAGCGGCTGTCGGCGGCATTGAGACGGTGCCCGATGTCCGTGTGGTGAACATAGCCCAAACGATTGTACAATTGGCCGAAGATGGTTGGATGACAGTCGGGCTTTCGGGTGAAGCCGAGCATGATTTAGCCGACGTACTGGATGGCTCGCCCGTGGTCTTGGTCATGGGAGCAGAAGGCAAAGGGCTGCGCCATCTGGTGGGGGAACGGTGCGACCGATTGGCGCGTATCCCCATTAATCCGCAAATGGAAAGCCTGAATGTCTCTGCCGCGTCTGCCATTTCACTTTATGCCGCCCACATGGCTCAAACCAAAAATCGGTGATTTAAGCCAACGCACTTGCGACGGTGTCCACAGCTTCCGTTGTTGTCTGCCAGGATGCGACAAACCGATACACATCCTCCCCTAACGTTGCCCAGGGATAGAAACTCACCCCAGCGGCCTGAAGAGCCGAGACTTTGCTCGTGTCGAGCCGTACAAACACTTCATTGCCCATGACAGGGGCGGCTAAGCTTGCCCCTGCCCACTCAAAACGTGCGCCAAGGTCATGCGCCATCTGATTGGCGTGGCGGGCGAGTTCCAGCCATAAGTCTCCATCAAGCATGGCAACAGCTTGTGATGACAAGTATCGATGCTTGGAGAAAAGTTGCCCGGCCCGCTTGCGCAAATAGGCTGCAGCCTGTGTCCGCGCGGTGCCGAAGAGGATCAGAATTTCCGCCGCCACCGCACCATTCTTAGTCAGACCAAAACTTAAAGCATCGACGCCTGCCCGCCAAGATAACTCAGCTGCAGAGGCACGTGTCCCTACCACCGCATTTGCAAAGCGAGCCCCATCGACATGCAAAGCCCAGCCCTGCTTCTTGCAGGCAGCACTGATAGCCCGCAGATGATCTGGGCTGTAGGTCTGGCCCGTCTCGCTCAAATTGGTCAGGGTCACCGCGCGCGGCTGCAGCCCGTGGACAAAGTCTGGGCTGTGCCGAGCGGCAGCCGCCTCAACATCTTCCGGCTGAACGAGAAGCCCTTTGGAACCCAAAGCCACGAGGCGAGAGCCGCTGGTGAAGAATTCAGGGCCATTGCCTTCATCCTCCAGCACATGGGCATGGGGATGGGCCAAAATCGCGGCCCAAGGGGGGCAAAGGGCCGATAAAGCCAAGCCGTTGGCTGCCCCGCCAGTTCCAACAAAATAGGCATCGAGGTCACGTGTCTCAAACACGCCGTAAAGCAGGTCGAGCGCCCGGACAGTCCACGGATCATCGCCATAGCTGGCACAGCGGCCCTCATTGGCTGCCAACATGGCTTCCAGAACGCGAGGATGGGCCGGTGCTTGATTGTCTGAGCCGAACATTAGGCTAAGGCGGCATCTGCTGACGGCCGCGCTTTCACGGCATCACGCCAGCGCGCAATATTGGGATGGATCTCCCACGGCTTGAATTTTACTAGCCGAGCGAACTCAATCGCGGCGAATGCAGTTATGTCGGCAATCGTGAAGCGATTCCCCGCCACATAGTCGCGCTCGGCCAAATCGGCATCTAGCCACACCATGGCTGCCTTAGCCTTCTCAGATGAGGCTTCGGCATAGTCCTGAATTTGCGGCTTTTCCAGTACAGCTAGGCCCGGATGGCCGTGGCGAACCCAATTAGCCAACGGTAGGAGGACGCCCCATTCAACCCGGCGGTCAAACATTTCGATGAAGGCGCGTTCTTCAGGCGTCTCACCCATCAAATTTGGCTCTGGGTGGAGATGTTCTAGGAATGAGCAGATGGCGCGGCTTTCCGTCAGAAAGCGGCCATCATCCAATTCTAGCACGGGAACGAGACCCATCGGGTTTCTGTCCAAATGGTCGGGTACCTTCGTCTCGGTGGCGAGATCAAGCTGAACCCGTTCCACCGTCTCCCATAAGCCCTTCTCGGCCAGAAACATATGAACGCGGCGGGGATTGGGCGCGAGCTTAGCGGTATAAAGTTTCATCACAAAGCCTTTGATCGTTAGTGGACAAACACGCCCATGGGCAAAGCCGCCACAATGGTTGCTGAAAGACAAGTCGCCAAGAAGCCCGGGATCAAGGCCTTCCACGCAAGCTTGAGGATTTCATTGCGCCGCTCTGGCATCAAAACCGTCATGCCACCGGTCATGATCCCGATAGAGCCGACGTTGGCAAAACCGCACAGGGCATAGGTCATGATCATGCGCGAGCGTTCACTCAAATCTGCCACGGGGATGTTGCCGAGTTCGATAAAGGCGACAAACTCAGTTAGGAAGAGCTTGGAGCCAAATAGGCCGCCTGCCTTCTGCATGTCTTCGGCTGGAATGCCAATGATCCACGCGAGCGGAGAGAAGAGGTAACCAAAGATGCGCTGCAACGTGAGTGGGCCGCCCCATTGGTCACCAAACACAGTCAGAACCCCATTGGCAATCCAGACGAAAGATACAAACACCAACAAGAAGGCACCAACATTGACCACCACCATCATGCCGTCCTGTACGCCCTTGGTGATGGCATCCATCGTCGATTCATATTTTAGGGCCGAGCTATAATCCATGCCATCCATATATTGGCCGGGTTGTTCTGGAATCATAATGAGGGCCAGCAAAATCCCGGCCGGTGCCGTGATGATGGACGCGACCAACACGTGTCCAGCCGCATTTGGTAAGCTTGGTGACAAGATCGCGGCATAGGCAACCATGGTTGAGCCTGCGACCGTGGCAAGACCCACCACCATCATCATAAAGAGCTCTGAGCGCGAGAGCTTGTCGAGATAGCCTTTGATCACAATTGGGCTTTCTACCATGCCCATGAAGATGTTGGCAGCTGTAGCCAAAGCCGATGCCCCACCCAGCCCCATAGATTTCTCAAACAAATACCCAAAACCGCGTGTCACCCATTGCAGGATTTTCCAGTGCCAAAGAACAGCCGACAATGCCGAAATAACGAGGATGAGTGGCAGAACTTGAAACGCAAAGACAAAAGGCGGTGGCGCGCCGGGCTTGGCCAATTGATACGGGGCCTCTCCGCCCCCCAAATAGCCAAATACAAATTTAGTGCCTTCAATCGTTGCCGCATTGAGACCATCAACCGCTGCATTGACACCGTTCAAAAAACCTTGCGAGGCAGGAACCGCAAACAGCAGAACCAAAAGAAAGGCTTGCACCGCCATCGCACCGAGGGCCAGTCGCCACGGGAATATCTTCCGGTTCTCGCTCATCGCCCAACACAATGCGATGATCAAACCCGCACCGAGGATCGCGCGTGCATTGTCCCAGCCCCATTCCATATCCAGCACCCCATTTGCATCTTATATCAAACTTCTTGCTTAAGGCGGACAGAGGCAATGGGGAAGCGCACTCGGCACTCTTGTGCAGCCCCTCCATATTAGTCGCAACATCAATGGATTTGTTGATAAGACTTTCAGCATTTTAGGTTATAGATTGAGGTGTGAGCAGGCCCTTATATCATCCAGCGGCGGACTCTATCGCCCGCATGCGTTCATTGATTGGGAAGCACCCTGTCGATGAGCCAAAAGGTGTGGGCAATCCTGACAATCGCCTCCCTATCATTCTGATAGACCTTGCGATCGCTCTTTATCTGTTCTGCTGTTTTGGCTCGACAGTCGCCTTTGTGATGAAAATACAGAATCTGAAAGAGGCCCCAAGCTGGTCGCTGTTGATTTATGCACCCACTGTCCTCCTGACTGCATTAGCATTTGCCTATAAGCCGCACGTGGCGCTGCGCACCGCACTGATAGGCGGGCCGTTCTTCCTCTTCATCTTGTGGACTTTTGCCAGTTTCCAATGGTCCAACCAACCGGAGCTGACCCTTCGGCAAGGCCTATTGATGTGCGTGACTTACGGCGCGGCCTGTATGGTCAGCCAGTATTTGAGTTGGTTGCGTCTCGCTCGGGTCCTTGCTTGCCTTTTTACGTTACAAGCAGTCGTCTCGGCCGGCCTAGCAATACTCACCCCGCAATGGGGTGTGATGACCGAAATCTACCCCGGTGCTTGGTCAGGTATCTGGAGCTTTAAGCAGACATTGGGCGTCGCAATGGCGGTAGGATCAGGTGGGGTCATGGGTTATGCCCTGATGCAACCCAAAGCAGCCATTTGGACGGCTCCAGCCCTAATCTTTATTGCCGTTTGTGCGATCAAGAGCGAAGCAACGACGGCCATTTTGGTGACGGGGCTTGCCATGGCAATGCCCGTGGCTGTGTGGCTAGCTCAAAGGCATCCCAGTGCTGCGGTCCTGTCGGTTTGGGCAGTGGTAATTGGCCTTGCGGCCTTGTTTCTCGTGGTCACCATTCTCGCCCCCGTTGTATTCCAGCTTTTAGGCAAAGCCCCAACCCTGACAGGCCGCACCGACATCTGGCGCGCGCTGGCCGAACCGATTGCCCAACGACATTGGTTCGGCTGGGGCTATCAGGCATTTTGGACCGATACATCCTTGACTAGCCCTGTGGACCGAGTTGAGTCCATTATGGAAGGTTTTCGGCCACCAGACGCGCATTCCACACCCATAGATATTCGCTTACAATTGGGCTTCGTTGGCTTGATCTTGGTCGGTTTGACCTTTGCGCGGACCTGGCTTCAAATCCTGCTGCAAGCTGGCAGAGAGCCAGCCATGATGCCGGCAATCGGGATCTTCACTGCGATTACGGCCATGGCATTCACCGAATCCATCGGCCTCTATCCGATGGATGGCATGACGCTAATTGTCCAATTGGTGATCGTGAAAACCGCATTATCGGCTTGGGATCGGCGAGACAGCAAGCAGGGCAAACCCGTTGTGGTTTAGCGGCACAGCTTGAACAGAATAATTGGGGGACGATTTGAAATCGAACCTTCCCGCCACCGCCCTAGCGGAGCAAGCTCACACTAGGCGGGGCAAGGAATGGCGCGAGCGACGGGGCTCGAACCCGCGACCCCCGGCGTGACAGGCCGGTACTCTAACCGACTGAGCTACGCCCGCGCTGTTTCTTCAAACCGTTGCGTCACCGCTTCGGCAAGGCGGGCGTGATAGACTCCTCCCCTCAGCGGGTCAAGCGATGATGGCAACTTCGTTGCAGGAAAACTGCAATGAGTGCTTATGCCCACACCGATAGCCCCGCGCGGAAAACCACCAGAGGTGCACCTTGTTGCCTCCTTAAGAAGCAGAGGGGCCAGGGCGCGTGGTGTGTGCCAAAAGAGGTGGGCCAGA
>JBEAVQ010000029.1:0-24508 GCA_041160865.1 Pseudomonadota bacterium
GCGCTTGAACAAGTCAGGCGCGGCGCAAAGGTTCTGGGAGGAAACGCCATCAGGCATTTACGAGGGGGCGACAGGCCCGTCTCGCAAGTGCACAATCGCTGTTCCGCCTCGCAAGTGCAACATGGTGGCTGCCCAATTGCCGCAAAAACATGCTTATGCCCATCACGCGGCTAAAAGTGGTGCAAACCCTGCCCTCATTTTGGGCTTGAAGCCGAAATTGACCCAGTTTTTAGGTTGATCGAGCCTGTCAGCCCATCAACCGACCCAATGGATGCTCCAACGAGACCCAACCTGTCATCAAAAGCAGGGCAAAAGCTGTCCACACAATGGACGTGATCGCCGTCGTCCAAATCAGTTTCTGCTTGATGTTGGCGACGACAGGGGCACCAGGGTCCGTGCCAGCGACAACTTCGCCACTTTCTTCCTGGCTACGCACGCCAATCGGTAGGACACAAAACAGGATCACCCACCACATGGTAAGGAAGATTGCGATCCCTGTGAACCAATCCATCTAATGGGCCCCCTTCGGCGTTTCCATGAGTTCGATCAATACACCGTTTGAATTCTTCGGGTGGACAAAGATAATCAAAGTGCCGTGAGCCCCAATCCGCGGTTCGCTCAGAATGGTCGCGCCTTTCGCCTTCATCGCGTCGCGGGCGGCATAAATCTCTGGGACCTCGAAGCATACATGGTGCTGGCCGCCATTGGGGTTCTTTTCGAGGAATTTGTGGATGGGCGACGCCGCCCCCAAAGGCTCGATCAATTCAAGCTGACTATTTGGAATATCGACAAAAGCCACCTTCACGCCTTGCTCTGGCATGTCGCGCATGGGCGTAATGTCGGCGTCGGTGACGCCATAGAGGGCTTTGTAATTTTCCAAGGCAGCGGCAATGGAGGGCACGGCAATGCCGACGTGATTGAGACGACCCAGTTTCATGATGCTTTTCCTGTGCAAGTGGCCCGCTTCCATCATGGCATTAAGGGGCTACGTCAATCTTAGCCAACAGGTAGGCCTCACTTTTGGATAGACAAGCGCGGCGGCGGTCCTTAGCCTCAAAAGGCTGTGATCAGAATTGTGATCGGGGAGACCACTATGAAAAGAACTACTTCAATAGCTACACTAGCCGCACTGATCATCTTAGGCGCTGCCGCCCCTAAACCGACTGCGCCGGTACAAACGCTCAAAATTCCAGAATTGAGCGCCAGTGTGGCTGCTGATTATTCAAGCTCGCTGAAAAGCTTGTGGGAGGATTTGCACGCCAATCCAGAACTGTCCTTCCGCGAAATGCGCACTGCGGGCGTTGTAGCGCGAGAACTGCGCGCTATAGGCGGGATTGAGATCACAGAGAAAGTCGGCGGCACAGGTGTTGTCGGTGTGATCCGAAATGGCGCAGGACCAACCATTATGTTGCGTGCCGACATGGACGGTCTCCCAATCCTCGAACGCAATGGCCTGCCTTATGAATCCAAAGCCCGGCAGATCGATGCCGACGGGGTTGAGATGCCCGTCATGCATGCCTGCGGCCATGATGTTCATGTCGCCGCCCTCATCGGCGCTGCGCGGCAATTGATGACACGTAAGAGCCAGTGGCGTGGCACAATCGTCCTTGTCTTCCAGCCTGCCGAGGAACGCTTGGGCGGGGCTTTGGCCATGTTGCAAGATGGCCTTTATACGCGGTTCCCAAAGCCTGACATTGCGCTGGGCCTCCACATTGCCAGCGGCCTAGAGCGCGGCAAGTTCAAGGTTGAAAGCCGCGTTGCCAATTCTAGCTCTGATAGCGTGAACATCATTGTACGCGGCGTCGGCGGGCATGGTGCCTCGCCACAACAGACCGTGGATCCGATTGTCGTAGCGTCTAATCTGGTGATGGCGTTACAAACCTTGGTCAGCCGTAACATCTCGCCTTTAGAGCCCGGCATTGTGACTGTGGGTGTCGTGCAGGCTGGCCTAAAGCGCAACATCATTCCCGAAGAAGCGCGTTTGGAACTCACCGTGCGGGCCGACACGCCTGAAGTGCGGGCAAAGCTCCTTGATGGAATCAAGCGGATTTCTGACGGCGTGGCAAAGACCTATGGCGTGCCAGAAGATCGGATGCCCATCGTCACCAATCTGGCAGAAAAAGCCCCGCCTAATTTGAATGATCCTGAGAACGCTGCCAAGCTGCATGCCAGCCTTGAGACAGCCTTTGGCGCGGCCCGTATGTCCAAGATTCCCCGCGCCAGCATGGGCGCTGAAGACTTCGCCTATTACGGTGCGCCAGAGTGGGGCGGCATCAAAAGCGTGTTCTTCAATGTCGGCGGCAGCATCACCGATGACATGAGCAAAGCACCACCCCATCACTCACCCTTGTTCCGGATTGAACCAGAAGCCTCGGTCAAGTCGAGTGTCGAAGGCTATGTCGTCGCGGCGATGACGTTCTTGGGTACGCCTTAGGCTTTCGAAATGGTGGTCTTTGGTAGGTAAGACTTGGAAGACTTGAATGCACAGCTTTGCTCGCATTCAAGTCTCCGCTGATTTTTGATGTTGGGCTTGTGGATGCGTCTTTGCGTTCATGGCAGAGCCTGCACCAAAGCGCTTCCCAGTCGGGTTTTCCTCAGGAAGAAGACGTAATAGAGCCCAGACCTAAATCGTCATTACCACAACATCGACGATTGGGCGCTTGCCGAAGATGCGGTCGCAAGCCTTGCGAACGGCCCGCATGACAAAACCTTCAGCGGTTTCTTCATCCATGCGTTGATCGGGTTTCAGGCGGTTAAACGCCTCTTCCGCCGCATCGGCCAATTGCTCTAGACGACCTTCGGCTGGAGCACCATTACGCTCGGACAAGCCACGCGCACGCACATCTGGCCCGGCCTTGATCCGACCTTTGGCGTCCATGGCAATTGAAACCATCACATAACCATGCTCGCCCAAACGAATGCGATCCCGAATGGTCTCGCTGTCTGAGGAGATGATAGCATCACCATCCACCAACAAGCGGCCATTAGGTACTTCATCAATCACCGCAGCAGGGCCCGGGGCCAAGCGGATCATGTCGCCATTCTTGACGGCCAAAGCTTCTGGCACTTGAAGGGTCAAGGCGAACTTCGCATGCTCCATCAAATGGCGCTGTTCGCCATGGGTTGGGATAGCGATTTGCGGGCGTACCATCTCGTACATGGCGCGCAACTCATCTCGGCACGGGTGGCCCGAGACGTGGATGTGGCGATCCTTGCCGGTGATGATGTCGACACCGCGCATAGCCAGCTTGTTTTGGAGCTCAAGGATCGCGCGCTCATTGCCCGGGATTTCTCGGCTGGAGAACAGGCAGGTATCGCCGCGCCCGAGAGTCACAAACGGGTGGCTACCTTCAGCAATGCGGGCCAAAGCGGCACGTGGCTCGCCTTGGCTGCCGGTGCAGAGATAAAGCACTTTGTCGTCTGGCAGATGGCGCGCCATCTCAGGCTCAATAAAGGTTGCTTCTTGCAACAGGCCAACCGCTTTGGCAGCGCCCGTAATCCGCAGCATAGAGCGACCAATCAAAGACACCGAGCGGCCAGCCGCCGTTGCGGCTTCGACCGTCGACAAAATGCGGGCCACATTGGAGGCAAAGCAAGCAACGGCTACTTTGCCCTTTTGCTCCGCGATAGCCTCAAACAGACCATCGCGGACACCGGCTTCAGAGCCTGCTTCGCCTTCGGAGAACACGTTCGTGCTGTCGCAGATCATGGCCAAAACGCCATCATCACCAATCTGGCGAATGCGGGCTGTATCGGTTTGTTCGCCGATCAAAGGATCAATGTCGATCTTCCAATCGCCAGTATGCAAAACCGTGCCCAAAGGCGTATGGATCGCAAGGCCGTTTGGCTCAGCAATCGAGTGGGTCAGGGTGACATATTCAATGTCAAACGGGCCGATTTGGAAGCGATGCTTCAAGGGCACTTCGTGGAGGCTAACTTTACGCTCAATCCCACGTTCGCGCAGCTTATCGCGCAACAGGTGCGCTGTGAACGGTGTCGCATACACGGGCGCGGGGAAGCGCGGCCATAGCCAGCCCATTGCCCCGATATGGTCTTCATGGGCGTGAGTTAGCACAATCGCGAGGATATCGTCCTTATTGGTCTCAAGGAATTCTGGATCGGGCAGGATTAAGTCCACGCCCGGAATGCCTTCCTCGCCAGCGAAGGTGACGCCGACATCGACAACAATCCATTTCTTATCGCCATCCGGCCCGAAGCCGTAAGCGTTAAGGTTCATGCCGATTTCATTAGAGCCACCGAGGGGGAGAAAGACGAGTTCATCTGTTTTATTTTTTGTTTTTGTCACGTTGGGTTCCGATTGGCGGACCTACCGCCATTGCGTTCAAAGATTTCTAATAGCCCGACAGTCGTCAGGTCTTGATCATAATGATCAATGTGGGTCGATGCGCCTTCAAACAAAGAGGCGACCCCCCCAGTTGCGATTACTTTCATGGGCACGCCATACTCGGCCTTGATCCGGTCGATCAGACCATCAATCAGCTCAATATAGCCCCAAAACACGCCAGACTGCATCGCACCGACCGTGTCGATGCCGATTACTTTGTCCGGCTTACGAATTTCGATGCGCGGCAAACGGGCCGCGGCGGTATGTAGCGCTTGAAGGGACAAATTGATCCCAGGCGAAATCACACCACCTTCAAATGCGCCATCTGCCCCTACAATGTCAAATGTAGTGGCGGTGCCGCTGTCGATTACAATGCACGGCCCGCCATATTGAATGAAGGAACCAATCGCATTGACGAGGCGGTCAGCGCCGGCTTCTGATGGCTTTGGGATACGCACATCAATACCAAGCTCTGCGTTTTCGCCCACCACCCAAGGCTCTGCGCCTACATAGCGGCGAGACAGATTACGCAAATGAAACAAAGCCTGCGGCACCACAGTTGAGATAACGCAATGATTGAGGTCATTGATGGAAAGGCCCGCAAAGCGCATCGCCGCATCGAGCCACACAGCATATTCATCAGCCGTCCGCGAGGAGTTACTAGCCGCACGCCATGTGCCGCGCCATTTAGTGCCGTCATGGACAGCAAATTTCGAATTCGTGTTCCCGACGTCAATGGCCAGCAGCATGTATCCCCCTAGGTCTGTCTCTGATACGGGGCTAGGCCCACGCGGGTTACCATTTTCGTGCTCTCTTTAGCCTGCGCGGGGTAGCATGCGCCAGTGCTAAGAGTGCAGGCCGAATTAGCCAAAAAACACATCGCCGGCTGTTACTTCGTAGATTGTGCCGTCAGCCTGCTCCAATTGCAGGGCCCCATATGGCGCAAGCCCATAGAAGCGGCCTTCTAGGGTCTCGTGCGGCAAACGGACGATGATGGGTTGGCCCACGCCTGACGCCCTTGCCAGCCAGGATTGCGCAATCGGGGAAAAGCCCCTTTGCGCCCAAACGTCGAACCAGTCGTGAAAGCGGTCCCTGAGCGTCTCAAACAGGATCTCTGCGCTGACAGGTAGGTGGCCAAGGGGCACATGGTCGGCAACGCACGTGATGGGTTGGTCAATGCCTTCGGGACGGGTGCGAACATTGACGCCAATGCCAATTGCCAAGTGAAACCCGTATGGCCCCTGCCAGCTCTCCAGCAAAATGCCGCTGGTCTTTTTGCCCTCGATCAGTACATCGTTTGGCCATTTAAGGCTGACTGCCCGCTGCATCAAATGGGAGTCGATGGCTTCTGCGACGGCAAGGGCTGCGACAAAGGATAGATTGGCCGCTTCGGCAGGGCCGCAGGTTAGCGTAAACAAGCCCGTTGTGAACAGATTACCGGGCTCACCCAGCCAAGTCCGTCCCCGCCTGCCCCTGCCCTTGGTTTGCTCAAGGCTACGCACCCATAAAGGACCAGTCTCGCCGCCCTCGCTCAGACGGCGTGCTTCGTCATTGGTAGAGTCTAGGGTGTCATAAAGACGGACGTTATCCCGCCCGCCCGAAGCGTTTGGCTTCAAAGGAAGCCAGCCCCGGCGATGCTAGCAGCCGAGCCTACGAGCCCGATCAACAAGGTCAAAGCGGCCAAAACAAAGGTCGCCCCGGTCAATGTCAAAGTCGTGGACGCACCAACCGGTACCATCGCGATGTGCGGCTCATCAAACCAGACGGTCTTGATGATGCGCAGATAATAGAAGGCCGAGACCACTGACGCCAAGATCAGAACGATTGCGAGCGGAAGCAGCCCCGAAGCGCTGGTCGCCAAAATCACTTCCCACTTCCCGAAGAAGCCTGCCAACGGTGGAATGCCCATGACCGAGAATAACAACATCGTCAAAGACGACGCCAAAAGCGGGTTGGAGCGAGACAAGCCGGAAAGGGCTGAGATTGTTTCGACCCGTTCGCCTTCTGTGTTGCGCAGGGAAAGTACCACCCCAAACAAGCCTACCGAGGTGATTGCATAGATGGACACAAAGACTAGCAGGGCTTTCGGTCCAAACTCTGGTCCACAAGCGATGGCAACCAGCGCATAGCCCATGTTGGCGATGGACGAATAAGCCAACAGGCGCTTGATGTTGGTCTGCTGCAACGCGAACAAAGCCCCAATCGCCATCGACAGCACGGCCATAATCATGACGATGCCCAGCCAATCCTTTTGAAGTGGGCCGAAAGCTTCAAAGCAGACGCGGGCGAAGAGAACCGATGCGGCAACCTTGGGCGCAGACGCAAAGAAGGCGGTCGAAACCGTAGGCGAGCCCTCATACACATCGGGCGTCCACATATGGAATGGGGCTGCCGACATCTTGAACGCGAGGCCACAGAGGATGAAGACAAGGCCGAAGACGACACCGATAGAGCGCTCACCAGCAACTTGAGCGGCGATCACGTCGAAATTGACCGAACCGGTAAAGCCGTAGACGAGCGAGCAGCCATAGAGCAGCAAGCCAGACGACAAGGCACCCAGTACGAAATATTTGAGGCCGGCTTCAGAACTTCTAGCGTCGTCGCGAGCATAAGCGGCCAGCACATAGAGCGCCAAGGATTGCATCTCAACCCCGACATAAAGCGCGATGAGGTCATGGGCCGAAACCATGATGAACATGCCCAAAGTCGCCAAAAGCGCCAAGACCGGAAACTCTGGCTTGTCGAGCTTCTTTTCTGCGAGAAAGTCGATGGAGAGCAGTAGCGCGCTACCAGCTGTCAAAGCGATGATCAGCTTGGCATAGGCGGAAAATCCGTCAGCGGCATAGGAGCCGGAGAAGACCACCACTTGCTCTGGCGGCATATGCAATACAGCCATAGAACCAGCGGCCACAATCGTGGCGACGCACAGCCAAGTGACCAAGCGCGAGCCCTTGTCGCCCATAAAGGCACCGATCAGCATGATGATCAAAGCCCCTGCTGCCAGGGTAATTTCCGGCAGAATAAAGGGAACCTGCTGGAAAAAGAGCTCTGCTGTCATGGTTTGGTTTATAGCCATTACCGCACCGGTCACTTAAAATTGGCGTGGAAGGCGTCCACGAGCGCAACGGCAGAAGTCGCCGTCTGGTCAAAGATGATGTTGGGTTGGAAGCCCAAGTATAAAGCCGCCACGATTAGGGGCACAAAGATCAAGATCTCGCGCGCATTCATGTCGGTGATGGTGTTGAGCGCTGGATTGACGATCACGCCAAAGACGACCTTGCGATAAAGTGTCAGCATATAAGCCGCAGACAGGATCACGCCGCTGGCGGCCACCATAGCGGTGACGGGATCGACGTTGAACGCACCTTGCATAGTAAGGATTTCGCCGACAAAGCCGGAGGTTCCAGGTAGGCCGACATTGCCCATGGTGAATAACAAGAACACGGCCGCATAGATTGGCATGCGGTTCACGAGGCCACCATATTGGGCGATTTCACGGGTGTGCATGCGGTCATAAATGACGCCCACACACAAGAACAAAGCGCCGGAGATGACCCCGTGGCTGAGCATTTGGAACAAAGCACCTTGGATGCCCTGCTCATTGCCCGAAAAAATCCCCATGGTCACAAAGCCCATGTGCGCAACCGAGGAATAAGCAATCAGCTTCTTAATGTCGGTCTGACGGAACGCGACGAGCGACGTATAGACAATCGCAATCCCCGACAAAGCAAAAACGAAGGGCGCAAAGTCGTTGGACGCTTCTGGGAACATGGGCAAGGAGAAGCGCAGGAAGCCATAGCCGCCCATCTTCAACAACACCCCGGCCAGAATGACAGACCCTGCCGTTGGTGCTTCAACGTGGGCGTCAGGCAACCAAGTGTGGACCGGCCACATCGGCATTTTGACGGCGAAGGAAGCGAAGAAAGCAAGCCACAACCAGGTTTGCGCATCCTTAGAAAACTCAAAGACTTGCAAGTCTGGGATCGAGGTCGTCTTGGCGGTGATCGCCATCCAAGCAATCGCGATCAACAAGAAGAGCGAGCCCAACAACGTGTAGAGGAAGAATTTGTAAGCCGCATAGACGCGGTTCTTGCCGCCCCATATCCCGATGATCAGATACATGGGGATGAGGCCCGCTTCGAAGAAAATGTAGAAGAGGACGATATCAAGCGCGCAGAACACGCCGATCATCAGGGTCTGCAACAGCAAGAATGCCGCCATATATTCTACGACGCGCTTCTCAATCGAGGTCCAGCTGGCCAAGATGCACAAGGGCATCAAGAAGGCGGTCAATAGGATCAGGAGTACCGAAATGCCGTCGATGCCCAGATGGTATTGGATCATGCCATACCAGTCGGCCCGCTCAACGAATTGATAGCCCGCCTTGGTTTCGTCGAACGCCAATGTCATCCAAAGCGCCAGCACGAACACGATCACGGTTGTAATCAATGCAATCCAACGTGCCGCATTGGCGCGTGCGGCCTCTGGGCTCTTGATGAGCTGAGGCAAAAACAGGATCAAGACGGCCGCCACTGCGGGCGTCCAAGTGAGGATCGAGAGGATGGGCAGCGTGTCCATGATAGCCTCAGGCACCCCGGAATAAAACAAAAGCGCCAAGCGCGACCGCCGCGATCAGCATCAAAAAGGCATAGTGATAGACATAGCCAGACTGGATCTTGACGGCTTTCTTCGAACCAAAGTTCAAAGTTGCCGCAACACCATTGGGCCCGAGCCCATCGATCAACTTGCCGTCACCGATTTTCCAGAAGAAGTCACCCAGCGCGCGGGCACCCTTTACGAAGACGATCTCATAGAGCTCATCAAAATACCATTTGTTCTCCAAGAAGGCGTGCGCCATGCCCTTGCGGTCGGCAATCTTCTTGCCCAAGCCTTCGTTGAACAAATAGAAGTAAAGGGCAGCAGCTAGGCCAATCACCATCACGACCAGTGGGGCATAGAATACCCAGCCAGGAATGGAGTATTTGTCTTTGAGGACTGTGTTGTCAGGCGCGGTATAGATCGAGCTGCCCCAGAACTCCTTGGCATGATGGCCAACGAAGGCATCATAAAAGATAGAGCCAGCAAATACGGCACCTAAAGCCAACAAGATCAGCGGGATCAACATCACCCACGGGCTCTCATGCGGGCCGTGCCAAGCATGGTGACCGTGGTCATCATCATGGCTGCCCGCAGCATTTTGACCAGCTTCGTTGATATGGGCGACCGCCGGCAAACCGTGTGCGTGGGCAGCATCGCTGTGGCTGTGGTCGACATGATGACCATGATCGCTGTCAACCTTCCATTTCGGCGTGCCGTGGAAAGTCATGAATGCCAAGCGCCAAGAATAGAAGCTCGTCAGCGTAGCAGCTAGCAAGGCTATCCAGAAGGCCATTTGCGCCGCTGTATTGCCCGTCATGCCCGCAGCATAGGTGGTTTCAATAATGGCGTCTTTCGAGAAAAAGCCAGCAAAGCCAAATGGCGTGTGCGGGATGCCGACACCGGTGATGGCCAAGGTACCAATAATCATGATCACAAAGGTGATCTTCATATGCTTAGCAACATCGCCCATTCTGCGCATGTCTTGCTCGTGATGCATACCATGGATCACGCTACCTGCGCCCAAGAACAACAAGGCTTTGAAGAAGGCATGGGTGAAGAGATGGAACATCGCAGCCTGATAGGCACCAATGCCTGCGGCAAAGAACATAAAGCCCAATTGCGAACAGGTGGAGTAAGCGATCACGCGCTTAATGTCGTTTTGGGCGAGGCCCACCGTTGCCGCAAACAAGGCCGTAACTGCACCAATGATGGTGATGAAGCCCGCTGTGCCGGGGGCCGCTTCATAAATGGGTGAGCACAAGCAGACGAGCACGACTCCGGCGGTCACCATTGTGGCGGCGTGGATCAAGGCCGACACAGGTGTTGGGCCTTCCATTGCGTCGGGCAACCAGGTGTGCAGGAAGAATTGCGCCGATTTGCCCATCGCGCCGATGAACAGCAAGAAGGCGATGATCTCGATAGCGGGCAATTGATAGACGCCCCACTTCAACATCACGCCAGCCTTCTCAGGCACCATGGCAAAGACTTCTTTGAACTCAATCGTGCCAAACACAAAGAAGACGGCCATAATACCCAAGGCAAAGCCAAAATCTCCAACGCGGTTGACAACAAAGGCCTTAATCTGCGCGTCATTGGCCGAGCGCTTGTGATACCAAAAGCCGATCAAGAGATAGGATGCGAGGCCCACGCCTTCCCAGCCAAAGAAGAGCTGCATGAAGTCAGCCGCTGTTACGAGCGACAACATGGCGAAGGTGAAGAGCGAGAGATAGGCAAAGAAGCGCGGCTTATGCGGATCTTCGGCCATATAGCCCCAGCTATAGAGGTGCACCAAGGACGATACGCCGGTGACGACGATCATCATGACGGCACTAATCGCGTCCAAACGGATCGACCAGGTGCTTTTTAGGTCGCCAACATGGATCCAAGTCGCGATGCGAATGGGCTCAGCGGGCAGATGCAGGCTGTGTTGCCAATGGCCGATGAAGATGGTTCCGGCACAGGCTGCGGCAACGAACAGCAAAGCTGTGGCAACAAACATCGCCACTTTCTCGCCAATGAAGCGGTTGAAGAGCCCGCAGATGATGGCACCCAAAAGCGGCGCGAACACAACAATCGACGCGAGCGTTTCGGCGAGGCCTGTCGTGGCGTGAGGATCAGCAGACACGCGTTAGCCCTTCATCAGATTGAGATCTTCAACCGCGATATTGCCGCGGTTTCGGAAATAGACGACCAAAATAGCAAGACCGACGGCGGCCTCAGCGGCGGCAACTGTCAGCACGAACATCGCAAAAACCTGTCCGACCATATCGCCCAAGAAGGACGAGAAAGCGACCAGATTGATGTTCACCGCCAGAAGAATGAGTTCAATCGACATCAGGATGACGATGACATTCTTGCGGTTCACGAAGATGCCGAACACGCCAATGGTGAACAAAGCGGCAGCAACCGCCAGATAATGAGATAGGCCGATCAAAGTACCACTCCTTCGCCCGGCTTCGGGTCTGTCATTTCAACGCCGCCCGCACGGGTGCGGCCGACTTGTGAGGTGACATTCTGGCGGCGGATGCCGTCGCGGTGCCGCAGCGTGAGTGCAATCGCCCCCACCATGGCAATAAACAGAATGATACCAGCGGATTGGAACAGGAAGATGTAATCGGTGTAGAGGATGCGCCCGATGGCTTCGGCGTTCGAAACAGCCGCCGCGGCAGGCGTTGGCGCAGCGATGGCTTCGGCCGAGACGGACTTTTCAATCCACGCCCCACCGACCATGACGAACTGGCCAAACAAGATCAAAGCAATCAGACCGCCAAACGGCAGATAGGTGAAGAAGCCCGCCTTCAACTCTGCAAAGTCGATGTCGAGCATCATCACCACAAAGAGGAAGAGAACCGCGACCGCGCCGACATAGACGACGATCAAAAGCATGGCGAGGAATTCTGCCCCTAACAACACGAACAGGCCGGCTGAAGTGAAGAAGGTCAGGATCAGAAACAAGACTGAGTGCACAGGGTTGCGCGCCACCACGACCATAAAGGCCGAGGCAATCGCAATCGCACTCAAGATGTAAAAGGCGGCGACCGCAATCATCGCTACTCTCTTCCCCTCTGCGCCCTGTGCATGGTGTGACAGGCGCGCGCTTTGTTAAACTTCCATGGGCCGTGGCTTAACGATAAGCCGCATCCAACTCTAGATTCTTCGCGATTTCGCGTTCCCACCGGTCGCCATTGGCCAGAAGTTTGTCCTTGTCATAGAACAATTCTTCCCGCGTCTCGGTAGCAAACTCAAAGTTCGGACCTTCCACAATCGCATCAACCGGGCAGGCTTCTTGGCAGAAGCCGCAATATATGCACTTGGTCATGTCGATGTCATAACGCGTGGTGCGGCGTGAGCCATCATCGCGCGGCTCTGCCTCAATCGTAATGGCTTGGGCGGGGCAGATGGCCTCGCACAATTTGCAAGCAATGCAGCGCTCTTCGCCATTTGCATAGCGGCGCAGGGCATGCTCTCCCCGAAAGCGCGGGCTGATATGACCCTTTTCAAACGGGTAGTTGATGGTGAACTTTGGCTCGAAGAATTTCTTCATCGCAAGGCCAAATGCGCCTGCAAAGTCAAGCATCAAAGCGCCTTTGAGAGCTTGTGCTATGCTCATGATTTTTGATCCTTGATCATTGCATTCAATTTCACTTGGTTCTGCTTGATTTTAAGCTTCAAGAGCGCGGACAGATCTAACAAAATGATCACCAAAACAACGAATACAACTACGATCAGAATCGCCCAAAAGGCGACCATCCCGACAGCAAGCATCCATTCTTCTCCCATGATCTACCTCCCGAAGTAAGCGACATGGCCGCCTACAACTGCCACGGCGACCAAGGTCGTGGGCAAGAAGATTTTCCAACCAATGCGCATCAGTTGGTCATAGCGATAGCGGGGCACAATCGCCTTCACCATGGCAAACATAAAGAAGACTAGCCAAATCTTGATGTAAAGGATCAGGAAGCCGACCCATGGATTCTCAATCGGGCCCCAAGGTGCGTTCCAGCCACCTAAGAACAGGATGGAGATCATCGCACACATTAGCACAATGGCGAGATATTCCCCAATCATGAACAAGAGATAGGGGGTTGAGCTATATTCAACCTGATAGCCCGCCACGAGCTCGGATTCTGCTTCAGGCAAATCGAATGGCGGGCGGTTGGTTTCTGCCAAGGCCGACACAAAGAAAATGCCCAGCATCATGAACATCACAAGGCCGACGATGAAGCCGTAAACTGTCCCGACAACGCCAGCGCCGTCTTGAGGATGCACCAGTGCGCCGATGAAGGAAAAGGCGTGCCAATCCCAAATGCCCGCCTTTTGATGGTCGACAATGTCGGTCAAATTCAGGCTGCCGACCACCAAAAGCACGGTGATCAACACAAAGCCGATGGAGACTTCATAAGATACCATTTGCGCGGCAGAACGTAGCGAGCCCAAGAATGGGTATTTGGAGTTCGACGCCCAGCCACCCATGATGATGCCATAGACACCCAAGGACGACATGGCGAGCAAATACAAAATCCCGACATTCATGTCGGAAATCACCCAGCCAGGCGCAAAAGGCACAACGGCATAGGCGACAAAGGCCAAAGTGATGGTGATCAGGGGTGCGAGGATAAAGACTGTCTTATTCGCGCCTGCTGGAATCACGATTTCTTTGACGACGAACTTCAAGAAGTCAGCAAAGCTCTGCAACAGGCCAAAGGGGCCAACCACGTTTGGACCTTTGCGCATCATCACCGCGGCCCAGACCTTGCGGTCAAACAACAAGATAAAGGCCAAGGTCAAAAGCAGCATGACCATGATCGCGAGGATCTGGCCTGCCCCACCAATCACGCCCCACAATGGGCCCCAATCGCGAACGAGATCCTGCATGGGCCCCTACTCCGCTGCTATCGCAGCCACAGAGGCTGCTTTCTTGGCTGCCGAGCATTCCGCCATGATTTGGCTGGAGCGGGCAATCGGATTGGTAAGATAGAAGTCAGCAATTGCGCTGGTGAACGGCGCTGCATCCACGTCGCCCGCCACGCCCAAAAGCTTGAGTTCGAGCGGGGTGCTGGCACCTGGCGCATAGTCCAGACCCGCAAAGCTCGGGCTATCGGCCATCAGCTTGGCGCGCAGAGCGTCCAGATTGTCATATGGCAAGGTCTTGCCAACCAGAGCGGAGACCGCACGGAAAATCGCCCAATCTTCACGGGCATCGCCCTTGGGGAACACGGCCCGGCGCGCCTGTTGCACGCGGCCTTCAGTGTTCACATAGGTGGCGTTCTTTTCGGTATAGGCGGCTGCTGGCAGGATCAAATCCGCCTGTTGCGCGCCTGCATCGCCATGGCTGCCTACATAGACGACAAAGGTCCCCGCTGGGGCTTTGACTTCGTCTGCACCCAACAGGATCAACGTATCCAACGCGCCAGTTTGCAGCATCTGCGCGGTCGATAGGCCTTGGTCTGCAGGCACGAAGCCCAAGTCCAGCGCCCCCACGCGGCCAGCGGCCTGATGGACGACATTCCAGCCATTCCAGCCTTCACGCACGATCTTGGCCTTCATACCAATTTCAGCGGCCAGCTTCAGAACTTGTGCGCCGTCTGGACGCGCGAGTGCGTCCATACCAATGATGACCATTGGCCGCTCTGCCTTAACAAAGCGCTTGAAGAAGTCGCCCTTGCCCTTGGCCAAATCCGCCAAAGTCTTCGGCCCTGCCCCAACATGTTCGTAAGCATAGGTCAGGTCTGTTGCCTCACCCACAACACCGATCAGATCCAGCGTGCCGCGCAACCACGTCTTGCGCACGCGGGCATTGATCAGCGGCGCTTCCAGACGCAAGTTAGAGCCAACGATCAACAGGGCATCGGCATCTTCAATGCCCATGATGGTGGTGTTGAACAAATATTCGCCGCGCTGGCCGGAAATGCCAATCGCCGCGCCATCTTGGCGGCAATCGGTATTGGCAACCCCTAGCCCGCGCAGCAGGTCCAAAGCGGCCTTCAGGCCTTCAGCATCGCTCAAGTCGCCAGCAATCGCGCCAATCTTGGCGGCATCGCCCTTTAAGCGCGCCGCAAAGGCTTCGAGGGCTTGAGGCCAGCTGACCGGGGCCAATTTGCCATTGGTCTTGAGATAAGGCTTGTCGAGACGTTGACGGCGCAGGCCATCGACCGCGTGACGCGACTTATCCGACAGCCATTCCTCATTGATCTCTTCATTGAGGCGCGGCAGCACGCGTAGCACATCATTGCCCCGCGCATCGACGCGAATGTTAGAGCCGACCGCATCCATTACATCGATGGTTTCAGTCTTCTTCAATTCCCAAGGCCGCGCATTAAACGCATAGGGCTTGGAAGTGAGCGCACCGACAGGGCAGAGATCAACCACATTGGCCGAAAGCTCGCTCGTCAAGGATTGCTCAAGATAGGTGGTGATTTCCATATCTTCGCCGCGGCCAATGGCCCCAAGCTCGGACACGCCAGCCACTTCGGTCGCAAAACGGACGCAGCGTGTGCATTGGATGCAGCGCGTCATCACCGTTTTGACCAAGGGGCCCATATTCTTTTCTTCAACCGCGCGCTTATTTTCGTCGTAGCGCGAACCAGCGCGGCCAAAGGCCACCGCTTGGTCTTGCAGGTCGCATTCCCCGCCTTGGTCGCAAATCGGGCAATCCAGCGGGTGATTGATCAACAGGAATTCCATCACGCCTTCGCGTGCGGCCTTTACCTTCGAAGACTTGGTGACAACGACGGGTGGCTCACCATTCGGGCCAGGGCGCTGGTCCTTTACCTGCTGGGCGCAAGACGCCACAGGTTTAGGCGCACCTTTGACTTCCACCAGGCACATGCGGCAGTTGCCAGCAACACTTAAACGCTCATGATAACAGAACCGCGGAATCTCTGCGCCAGCAGCTTCGCACGCTTGTAACAGCGTGTAATCGCCAGGCACATCTACTTCGGTTCCATCGACGACGATTTTCGTCATCTTCTCGCCCCATCGTTTGAAACAGACTCAGCCAAGCTGACCCGCCGTCCGCGGGGATACGACGCTACGACCCAAATTGCCACCGCCAAACTCACCCCAAAACCAGCAAAAATCCAGCCAGATACAGCAAGCTCATAAACCAACGCCAAAACGATCCAAGCTGCGATGCACAGGGGTGCTGTGATGGCGAGGATCAGGCGCAAGATTAGGCAAGATTGGCGGGGCTGCTTCATGCGTTTGCCTAACGTTTTGAGCTTTGACCTGCGGCCAAAACCATCGCGAGCGCGCGATGACACCTCAGCAATAGTCAATAGCAGTGGAAGCTAAAACGCCCTCCATTCGCTGCTTTAGTCGCTTTTGTATAGACAGCCAATACCCACAAACTTAAGGTTTACGGAATTTTCGACCAACTTAGTCATTTAAAGTTACGGGGCGCACATATGAATGGTTGGAATGAAATTGCCATCGCAGGCAAAAGGAATAAAAATCAATTCACTTGGCTTTGCCTCTTGGTCCTCATATCCTCCAGTCTAATGAGTTCTGTGGCGCAGGCAGCGACCTTCTGTGACGGCCTAAAAAAGATTATCGCCACTGCGCCAACCGAGTTTGACGACTTTCGGGGCCAGAAACTAGGCAGCCCTGAGGGACTTGATATCTACCTAGGTAATTTTTCTCTTCTTGGCGCAGAAAGCTGTGCGGTTTCTAACCTGAGCGTTCAAGGCAAGCGAGCTTCCTCTGGCTACACTTGTTCCTTCAATGGTTGGGACAGCGCAGAAGGACTGGCAAAGCTCCAAGCAGACATCAAGACGTGCGTGAACATCGAAGTGTGGGAGAATGCCACCGCACCAGACGGCGGGGTTCAATCGCTCGCGGCCGGCTATGGATTGTTAAAGTTATCCATTACACGCCACGGCGCAGCGGGACTGGGTCTTGGCGTGGAAGTATTCCGTGATGACCTTGGCCGCGTCCGCGGATCACCAAGTCGCGGCAGCTTGAAGAGCGGTACGGGCGACAAGGTTTGCAGCGCCAAAACCCCAGACCAGATCATCGCCTTCATCGCCGACTATGGCGAGCGCGAGGGCGCGACCTTCTTTCAAACTGCCGAATTCTTTGGTTTCACCAATGACAAGTCTAGCCCGGTGGTCGCCTTTTGGACCAAACCTGTCCACCCAGCCCATCCAGCTATGATCACCAGAAGCGTTGTCCAAGAAGGAGAAAACACCAGTATCCGTGTGAAAGGTGATTTTGCTGGTGACTGCCTCGCGTTTCACGCCCTGCTTGAACAGGTCGCAGCTATGAACAAGCAAGTAGGCGTTGAGGCCCAGGGCAAGAAGTAAAAGTTCTCAACCGCTAAATCCGCATTCTGCCGCCACCTCGCCTATCATTGGGACGGCGAACGCGTCGATCTGGTTCGTGATGCGGGGACTGGCGAGGTATTTCGCGTGGTGGAGACGCCCTAATCTCGTACCAGAAGACCTAATGCCGAATGTCGTAAATTGGCATATCTTCAGACGTCATCTCGGGAACCTTCGCGGCCAATAGAGCCCAGACGGCGGCAGAGGTTTTGTAGGTGCAGTCCTCTGCCGAGGCCCCATCGCAGACTGGCACCCAAAGCGCCAGCTCTCGATCTAATGCTTTACTCGGAACGGCTTTGATCAGCATCATACCATAATAGGCAGAGGCTGCTTGGTGTCGTGCTATGCGAAGCTCAGACTTGGTTTTGCGTCCCTCCGTGTTATCTGGGAGGTCTGACTTTGGGATTGCATAACCATAGACGCGGCCAATCGTATTTGAGCCCAGATATTTTATCGAAATTCGGCCTTTTAAGTCGCCTTCGCCAAGTGACGACGCATAAAACTGAATGCCATCCACGGTGCGCGACAGACGAATTGTTTGGGGCGGCGGAAACATGGATTCGAGCGGCTGTAGCTCTAACGTAACTTCAGTCACATCCGGACCAAACGGCCAATCGCGGACGGTGGGATATGGCCCAACGAGCAGCGTACAAGCCGCCGCAAGCGCCAATGCGCTCAACGCCAATACCGCCATCGGCCACCGCCAGCCACGACTGAACAACCCAAAAGCCACGCGCAAATCCTCACCTAAGGTCAGCATTTGGGCACGTGCTTAGCTATTCGTCAAACAATAAAATTGGCGTGTGAGCTATGCGATTTTGAAGGGAATTTTAAACCACCTACTCCGCCGCGATGGCCGCCCCCATCACATGGGGCTTGCCCAAGCGATAACGGTCGATGCGTTCTTCGATCTCGCCACGGAAGCGCCAGATCAGGCCTTGGACGGGCCAAGCGGCCGCATCACCCAGAGCGCAAATCGTGTGGCCTTCAACTTGGCCGGCGACTTCGAGCAAGAGGTCAATCTCGCGGTGTTCGGCTTGGCCGACGGCCATGCGTTCCAACACGCGCCACATCCAGCCGGTGCCTTCGCGGCATGGTGTACATTGGCCACAGCTTTCATGCTTATAGAAATAGGCAAGCCGCGCGATGGCTTTGATGAGGTCGGTGGACTTATCCATCACGATCACGCCAGCGGTGCCGAGACCGGACTTCAAGGCCGACAGGCTGTCAAAGTCCATCAGCGCATCTTCAGCCATTTCTTGAGTGATCATGCGGACGGAGGAGCCGCCGGGGATGACAGCCTTCAGGTTCGACCAACCGCCACGCACGCCGCCGCAATGCTGTTCCAGCAAATATTTCAACGGGATCGACATCGCATCTTCGACATTGCAAGGCTTGTTTACATGGCCCGAGACGCAGAACACTTTCGTGCCGGTATTGTTTGGACGGCCAAAGCCGGCAAACCACTGGGCACCGCGACGCAGGATCGTTGGCACCACGGCGATTGATTCGACGTTATTGACGGTGGTTGGGCAGCCGTAGAGGCCCGCATTGGCTGGGAACGGTGGCTTCAAGCGAGGTTGGCCTTTTTTGCCTTCCAAGCTTTCCAACAAAGCAGTCTCTTCACCGCAAATATAGGCCCCCGCCCCGTGATGGACATAGAGATCAAAGTCCCAGCCATGCACGTTACTCTTGCCGATCAGCTTGGCTTCATAGGCTTCTTTGATGGCCGCTTCGAGGTGCTCACGCTCCAGCACATATTCGCCGCGGATGTAGATATAGGCAGCATGTGCTTGCATCGCGAAAGAGGCGATCAAGCAGCCTTCAATCAGCAAATGCGGATCGTGGCGCATCATATCGCGGTCTTTGCACGTCCCGGGCTCGGACTCATCGGCATTGACGACCAGATAATGCGGCCGGTCTTTGACCTCTTTGGGCATGAAGGACCATTTGAGACCCGTCGGGAAGCCAGCGCCACCCCGGCCGCGCAGGCCCGAATCCTTCACCTGCTGAATGATCCAATCGCGCCCTGCATCGATCATATCCTTGGTGGCATTCCACGCGCCACGCTGTTTAGCCCCTTCCAAGCGCCAATCTTGGCGGCCATAGAGGTTCAGGAAGATACGGTCTTTATCGGCAATCATAGAACACTCGATCAGCTAGGCGTGATAGTTCGTAAATAGGCTTCTATAGGGCTTCATCCAGCCTGCCAACGACATTTGCAGGTGGAAGCGCACTACCACTGCAGGAAGGAACCTACTGCCGAGTCATCCAAACTTGGCCCAAATAGCCTGCGAATTTGATTAGCCAGATCAAGCCAATGCCGCCATCATTGTCCGCAAATGTGGAGGATTGTCATGCGCAAAGTTTGGTTAAGTTCTGGAACTTTAGCCGTCTTGGCCGCTCTTGTCGCCACACCAGCAGCCGCTCAAATCATCAAGCCAAATGAGCGCGCCCAAGCCATCAAGCAACATCCTCAAATCATCGCGCAATTTGGTGGTGCGATCACAGGCCCGGTCGCTACTTACGTGTCGTCGGTCGGCGCAAAGGTTGCGACCACAGCAGGCCTGAAGGACCAATGCACCTTCACCGTCATCAATTCAGACGTCGTCAACGCCTTTGCTGTTCCCGGATGTTATATCTATATTACGCGCGGTTTGATGGCGATTATGAATTCAGAGGATGAGCTCGCCTCCGTCCTTGGCCATGAGGTCGGCCATATTGTCGGCAAGCATTCCTTGAAGCGCAATCAAGCCTCCACGCTCTCGACCTTGGGCGCGATTGCGTTGGGCATTGCCACCAAATCCGAAGAAATCATGCAGACTGCCGGGCAATTGGCCCAGGTCTATACGCTCAGCTATTCGCGCAAACAGGAAAATGAGTCTGACGATTATGGCGTGCAATACCTGCAGGCCAATGGCTATAATCTCTATGCGGCGTCAGACATGCTGGCAGCCTTGGCAGCGCAAGAAGCGCTCGACGCCAAGGTCAAAAGCCGCCAGTCGCGCGATGTTCCAACTTGGGCGCGCAGCCACCCAATCACGACCGAGCGCGTGGCACGCACCGCCAATGCCGCTAGAGCAGCCAAAGCTAGCCGCGACATCCCGCCAGAACAGGTCCGCCCCTATTTAACCGCTCTGTTCGGTCTACGCGTGGGTGATGATCCTGAGCAGGGCTTTGTCGATGGGCGGCGCTTTTCCCATCCCACCATGAAGATCACGTTTGAGGTGCCGCAAGGATTTTCTCTCAACAACACGTCTGAAGCCGTTGAAATTGAAGGGCCAAACAGCCTTAAGGGTCGCTTTGGTGGCGGCGTAGCGCTGACGGGCGCGCTCGACGCCTATGCGATTGCGAAAGTGCGGGAAACATTGGGCCAAACGCCGGCCACGTTGGGCCCTGCGACACCGGGCACCACCAATGGTATACCCACCATCACCCTGCTTGCCCGGGCACAAACTCGCTCTAGTCGCGTCGATGTCGGTGTGATTGCTTACAATCTCAATGGGCAGGCGTATCACTTCGTCATGATGGGCCCCGCAGACGGCCTGTCGCCCACCTTCCCGATCACGCAGACATTCAAAGAAATGTCGGCCACCGAAATCGCAGCCCTCCGCCCGCGTGAGCTTGAGATTGTGACGGTTCGCGCCGGTGACACGGTGGCGAGCCTTTCAGCCCGCATGGCCTATGCTGACTTCAAAACTGAGCGCTTCCTGATGATCAACGGCATGAGTGCGGAGCGACCTTTAAAGCCCGGCGAACTTCTAAAGATCGTCCGGTTTAGCGGGACTAGCCGTTAAAGCGCGGTAGGTGACAAAAGCGCTCCATGCCGTCAGGCTGGCGCAAACGCCGTAAACCAAACGCGCGGGCAAATCGCGGGTGTAATTCAGGCCAAACCAAGCCCAAGCCCCAGTCACAGCGATCATTACTGCAAACATAATCCACGCCTGCATCCGAGGCAGACGCATACCCGTTGGCAAGGGACGTTCCAACCCATTGAAAATGGCGACCCCAAGGAGCCCAATCCCGGCCACTGCCGTCAAATTCAACGCCCATTGGTCGACGTCGAGCAAATGATCGAGCGATTGGGCCACCCACGACAGCATCATGGAGGCCCAAAAAGCCGCATCACTGGTGATGGGGATACCAACACGACTTGGCTCATCCTGCGGGCGCAGAAAAGGCGGCTTGGAACCCGTGTTCATGGGAGAACCCACCCGCTACCCGTCGTTCAGGCTTTCTCGGGCATATTCGGCAGTTTGATCTTTTTGGCGAGGCTGCCGTCAAACAAGATCTCATCGTTCAAGACGTTGGGTCCACCGTCTGGCGCACTGGTCAAACGACCAATGGCAGAACCCGGTGTCACGTCTTTGCCAGCGGCCAGATCGTCGATAATGGCGTTAAAGCTCTCAGCCGTCAGATCTTCATGATAATAATCATGGATGGCGACGATGGGCGCATTGGCGCACGCGCCCATACATTCCATTTCTTCCCACGAGAACAAACCATCGGGCGTGACATGGTGGTGATTACCGATGCGCTTCTTACACACTTCGATCAAATCGCCAGAGCCGCGCAACATGCAAGGCGTCGTGCCGCAGACTTGCAAATGGTGCTTCCCGACGGGTGCCAAGTGGAACATCGTATAAAAGGTCGCCACTTCATAGACGCGGATATAGGCCATAGCGAGGTCAAGCGCGATCTTGCGAAGCGCAGGCTCACTCACCCAGCCTTCTTGCTTTTGCGCCAACCACAAAAGCGGAATGACCGCCGATTGCTTGCGGGCTTCTGGATATTTGCCCATCCAAAAAGCGACCTTGGTGGCACTATCCGCCGACCAGTCAAACGACTTGGGCTGAACTTCTGGGGGCGCGAGGCGACGTGTGGCCATTTAACTTACTTTCTCAGTTTGACGATTTGGCTCATCCAAAGACAAGCCATGAACACGGTTATAGTCGAGGCGATCACGGGCCTCGTGTAAGTCTTCCAAGAGGCGACGAAATGGCCCACCATAATGCCCGACGAATTGAAGGAACATGCCAACCAGAATTGCCAGCGGATATTGCTCGGCCATCACAGGTCCGCCAAGCAGGTCGATCAATATGACCAATACAAAGGGGAGAACTCCCAAAACCACAGAAGCCAACTCGGCCCGGCCCACGCGTTCTAAGCCACCTGGCATGACTAGTGCTAAGCGTTTACCTTGACTGGTAAATTCGATCGCCCGTGGCAGCAGGACTGCATAGATCAGAAACGCTAAAGTGCTAAGGCCATATTCCAGCATCTGCCAGCGGCCCTATTTCACAAAGTCCACACGCGCGATTTTGCCATCCTTAATGGTGTAAATCGCCAGCACTTCAAACGGCTCGCCCTCAGGGCTGCGACGCACGCGCTCATGATCCACCACGACATTGCCGCAGGCAAGGCGGCCTACAAGCTCTGCATGGTTTTGCGGATATTGCGCAAACACGCCTTGATAGCGGGCGCGATAATCGGCGATGCCATGCAGATTTTCTGCACCATTGAGGTCTGCGATCACCACATCATCGGCAAAGCAAGCCACATGGCCGTCGAGATCCTGCACGTTATAGGCCTCCAGCTGCTTAGCCACCACTGCCAGCGCTACTGCTTCATCGCCCTGCCTTGAAATGGACTCACACCGGGCGATCAGGCCATCGCGCACGGTATAGATCATCATCACATCGGCGGCGGGGGCCTTAGAACCTTCGCCCGGTTCGGAATGTTCCCGCTTGATGGTGACATTGGCCAATTCCATCCGACCCAACACATCTGTGCGGTCCATCGGATAGTCGACCAAATGGCGCGTATAGAGCTTACGTGCGGCATCCCGGCTGGTTAGCCAAGGTGAGCCGCCGAATGGCGAGACGGTATAATCATCTGCCAAAGTCGCCAGCACACCTTCAAGGTCATTGGCGGCATAAGCGGCATAGTTTGCGTCGATAATACTGGCCATTAGCGATCCACCTCACCAAACACGATGTCGAGCGAGCCGAGGATGGCTGACACGTCGGCGAGCATATGGCCTTTATTCAAATGGCTCATCGCCGCCAAATGGGCAAAGCCCGGGGCGCGGATTTTAGCGCGATAGGGCTTATTGGTGCCATCGGCGACCAGATAGACGCCAAACTCACCCTTAGGCGCTTCCACTGCGGCATAGACTTCACCGGCAGGCACATGGAAGCCTTCGGTGTAAAGCTTAAAGTGATGGATCAGTGCCTCCATCGAGCCCTTCATATCGGCGCGGCGCGGTGGTGTCACTTTGGAATTCTCGGCTAGAACCGGGCCCTTCGGCATCATCTCGATACATTGCTTGATGATGCTGGCGCTTTCGCGCATTTCGTCCATCCGGCAGAGATAGCGGTCATAGCAATCGCCATTTTTGCCGACGGGCACTTTGAACTTCAGCTCGGAATAGACTTCATAGGGCTGGCTGCGGCGCAAATCCCAAGCAATGCCCGAACCGCGCACCATGACGCCCGAGAAGCCCCAGTCGAGAATGGTCTTTTGGTCGACCACGCCAATATCGACATTGCGTTGCTTGAAGATGCGGTTATCGGTCAACAAGGTCTCGATATCGTCGCACAGCTTCAAGAATGGATCGCACCACTCATAAATATCGCGCACCAAAGCATCCGGCAGGTCTTGGTGAACACCACCTGGGCGGAAGTAGGCCGCATGCATGCGCGAGCCTGAAGCCCGCTCATAAAAGCCCATCAGCTTCTCACGCTCTTCAAAGCCCCAGAGTGGCGGGGTCAGTGCGCCTACGTCCATGGCTTGGGTGGTGACGTTCAAGATATGCGACAGGATGCGGCCAATTTCTGAGAATATGACGCGGATGAATTGCGCGCGGCGGGGCACTTCAATCCCGGCCAAACGCTCAATCGCCAAGCACCACGCATGCTCTTGGTTCATCGGCGCAACATAGTCCAACCGATCGAAGTAAGGCATAGCTTGCAGATAGGTCTTATACTCGATCAGCTTTTCGGTGCCGCGATGCAACAGACCAATATGGGGATCCACCCGCTCAACAATCTCGCCGTCCAATTCCAGAACCAGACGCAACACGCCGTGGGCAGCAGGGTGCTGTGGGCCGAAATTGATATTGAAATTGCGCATGGCGGTCTCGCCCGGCAAAAGATCGGCAGAAGGATTGGTTTCTAGGGTTTGTGTGCCGTCTGCCATGGGTCAAAATCCTACCAAGTCACGCGCTTATCAAAGCACCCGA
>JBEAVQ010000119.1:0-7087 GCA_041160865.1 Pseudomonadota bacterium
CCGCACCATTGGTGTCGCGCCGAACTTGGCCCATCTCGATCATGCGTCGGGCGTGTTTCCAACCCCTGTTGGCGATGTGCATGTCAAACTTACCCGCGAAGCTGACGGCTTTCTCGCGCGCGTCCAAGGCCCCGCTGGAACTGCCATACATATGACGACGGCTGCAGGCTTGCGTCATGTATCCGGCGATCTGGTCGCTAATTCCGATGGTTTTGCACAAGCTCGCTATCGAAGGGCATCTCAAGGCTGAGGCTCCTTGGACACCTCCCTTTTGGAAGATTTTGCGATAGGCGGAGTCCTTCCGCATGGCCAAAATTGATGACCACCTAGAAACCAGACCCACCGCACACGGCCAAGTTCTGCGGAAATGCGGCTAGTCCGCTTTGCGCCAAACCCGGTCGTTAATGGTGTCTATCTTTGTCGCCTAAAGCGGACATTTGAGTGATGTTGCTTATTGCTTATTGTTTAGCCAAACCATTGCGCAGCACTTTGTAAGCCTTCACCTCATATAACGATAGGTAGTCGAGTGGACGCCAATGCTGTCTGGCCTATTGCTGTTTCGGAGAGATTGACGTTCCACCAGATAAAATAGCTTTTAGCTTTTGTTTTTGACACCGGTTACCATTTCGAGGTAAGTGCCATCATGTGTCAATGTAGATATTCCTAGGAGATATGACATGAAAATAGCGCTCATTAATGAAAACAGTCAGGCCGCCAAGAATGCTATCATTTATGATGCGCTGACCACCGTTGCGGAACCATTGGGGCACCAAGTCTTCAACTATGGCATGTACACACCAGAAGATGAGGCTTCGTTAACCTACGTTATGAACGGCCTTCTTGCTGGTCTTTTGCTGAATTCGGGAGCCGCTGATTTCGTCGTTACAGGCTGTGGCACGGGTATGGGCTCAATGCTGGCTTGTAATGCCATGCCAGGGGTTTTCTGTGGCCTTGTGATTGATCCGACTGATGCATTCCTGTTTGGACAGATCAATGACGGCAATGCGATTTCCATGCCTTACGCAAAAGGATTTGGCTGGGCAGCCGAGTTGAATCTTCAAGACGTTTATCGCAAGCTGTTTGATGGCGAACGTGGTCTTGGATACCCAAAAGAACGCGCCGAAATCATGCGTCGAAACCGGGGCATTCTCAAAGATCTCAAAGCGGCTTCGTGTCGCGATATGTTGAGCGTACTCAATTCAGTCGATCCAATGCTGCTGAAGGCTACAGTTGCCGGCCAGCGCTTTAGCGAACTCTTTTACGCTAACGCACAAGATCAAGATATCGTTGCTTATTTGAAAACAGTCACCGGCTAAGACATCACTATCTCGTTTTATCGAGGTTGTTGGTGAGGATTACCTTACCAGCGCCTTTTTCGTGCTAAACGGATTACCTTTAATAGGGTTAAATGCCATTCAGTCAGCGTGGGCTTGCCCTTATGCCATGATCTTTGGAAGCCATAGCGAAAGCTGCGGGAACACAATCACCAGCACCAAAACACTAACCGCTGCGATATAAAATGGCCACATGGCCTTTACCGCGTCAATCACGCCAATCTTTCCGATGGAGGCACCCAAAAACAGCACGGAGCCGACTGGAGGCGTAACAAGACCAATCCCAGCAGACAAAATCAACACCACCCCAAAATGTACAGGATCAATTCCATAAGCTTTGGCAACTGGCAAAAAAATCGGTGTTGCAATGATGATCAAGGGCGCGAGGTCCATAAAAGTGCCAAGAACAAGAAGCGTTAGCACCATCAAGAACAGCACCGTTAATCGATCATCGGCGATAGCTCGCATGGTTTCAACCGCGTGGGCTGGCACTTGTAAGTATGCCATCATCCAGCCAAACGCACCTGCCGCACCAATTACAAACAATACCGAGCCTGTGGTCCGCGCTGCACCACGTGCTGCCTCAACAAATCCATTCCAATCGAGTCCGCGGTATACCAAAAGAGTCACCAACACGGCATAAACCACTGCAACAGACGCGCTTTCAATTGCTGTGAATATCCCCGCTTTGATCCCGACAAAGATGATCGCGACCAGCACTAGGGCAGGCAGGGCAGTGAACAATGTGGTGAAGATCGTTCGGAGTGTAGCAGGGCCTTCAGCTTTGTAGCCACGACGCACCGCGATCATCCAAGCAGTTGCCATCACCGCAAGTGCTAATAGGCCAGCTGGAATAATGCCCGCCGAAAACAAAGCTGTAATGGAAATCCCGCCACCTGCTGCCGCTGAAAACAGGATCATATTGTGGGAGGGGGGTACTAACAGTGCAACCAGAGCCGCGGTAATCGTCACGCTAACGGCATAATCACGATCATAACCGCGTGCCGCCATTTGCGGGATCATTGTACCGCCAACAGCGGATATATCGGCAATGGCAGAACCAGATACGCCACCAAAGAGAGTTGAGGCAACAACGCTAACCTGTGCTAGTCCACCGCGAAATCGACCAACCAGAGCACTCGCAAACGCGATGATCCGTTCAGAAATGCCGCCGCGCAACATTAGCTCACCTGCGAAAACAAACAAGGGGATGGCGAGTAGGCCGACGCTACTGATGTCTGCTGCGGCTTGTTGCCCGACAACGATAGGCGGGATTCCGACGGCTATGGCCGCAGCAATAGTAGCAAGTATCAGCGCTATTGCGACTGGGGCACCCAGCACCAAAAGAATTGCAAACACGAAGAACAAAAGTACTAGCGCCATGGCCTTACGCCTTCATTGCTAAGAGTGAAGAGATGAGCCGCTCAGTCGCGAACACAGCCATAATAGCCGCACCCACTGCGACTGGAATATAGCGCAGACCTGCAGGTAACGGGGCCCCTGCCATTGCCACATCCCACGCTGACAATGCGAGGCCTGCGCCCCAAAAAGACAAAGCGATTGCCACGCCTAAAGTAAGGAAATGAATAAAGATCATCGTCGCTTTTTGCGTAGGTTCAGGCATAGCTTCGCGGACATTCGGGAAAGCAAAATGAGTGCCTTCACGCACGCCTACTGCTGCAGCCATCATGACCGTCAGGGCCATAAAAAATACCGAGACAGGCTCTGTCCAGCCGGGTGAATCGTTGAGAACATAACGGCTAAAAACTTGCCACGCTTGCACGAGCGTTATGACGACAAGCCCGATAAATGCGATCACGCGACAAGCCTGTGCTAGTTTATCCAACAATAGTATGATTGGGCCGTTGGTCTGCGAACTTTTGGACTGGGCTGCCTCAATCATATCAAGCAAGACCTCGGATTTGGGTGTAAACGGCGCGCACGTCCTCGTTTGTAAGGCGAGCATCTACCGCTGGGCGACAGGCCGCTTGAAACGCTGCACGATTGACATCAATAGCGAGGGTGCCTTCGCCAAGCGCCTTTTCCTTCGCCTCGGCCTCCGTCTTCACCCAAGCTGTGCGCATTACGCTGACGGATTGGCGAGCGAGCTCTCGCACTAAGTCGCGATCTGCTGGTTGCAGGCTATTATAGCTGTGCTTGGACATTAGCAGGAATTCAGGAGAATAAGAGTGCTTGGTTTGTGACCAATATTTTGCCACTTCGACATGGCGCGAAGTTTCAAAGGTTGGCCAGTTGTTTTCAGCGCCGTCAATCAAGCGGCTTTGTAATGACGAATAAACTGCGCTGACAGTCAAAGGTGTTGGATTGGCACCCATGGCGGCCACCGCATCGATAAATACATCCGACTGCGGCACACGTATTTTCATGCCCTTCAAATCTGATGGTTTCTCAACTGGTCGATGCGTGTTGTAGAAGCATCGCCCCCCTGCATCATAGATTGCAAGACCCACCAATCCTCGTGCTTCAAAGCCTTGCAAAATAGTCTTTCCGACTTCGCCATCGCAAACCGCATGTAAATGATCGTCACCGTCGACTACGAACGGCATAGACAGCGGCTGTGTGAGCGGGAAGGCATTATTCAGGCCTGCGCTATTGACCCGGCATATATCGATAACTCCCGACTGGGCCAGTACGATGGTATCGTCTTCTGCACCAAGTTGAGCCGAAGGATAGCTGCGTAGTGACAGACGGTTACTGGTCTGTGTTGCCAGTTGTTCGCCAATCCACTTGACAGCTTTCACAGTCGGATAGCCGTCGCGGTGAACGTCACAGGCGGTTAATACCGGGCGCGTGCTGATGCTACTGCAACCGGTCGCTCCTGCAGCTAAAGCAAGTCCACTTCCCGCCACTATTTGTCGCCGGTTCATCATTGTGACTTTCCCTGACGTGCAGGGCTGCAGTGCACCTTCATCGTAATATCGCTACCAAATGTGCAGCTTGCAAATTGTCCGGCGACAATCTCGTGCACCCCTGAAATTGCACCAGTTGATACCAGAGCGCCGGCCTTTATCGGCAGGCCCATTTGCGCCGTTTGATTGAGCGCGAACACCAAGGACTGGATGACACCGCCCGGGAAAGCTGCATCTGTGCCGGTTCCGACAAGCTGCCCGTCAATCCAGGTGCTGGCTTCAATCGTGCCTAAGCGGCCACGCCAGTTTGTTAGTGAAGGCCCCAGAATGAGGCCCGCATTATTGCCAAAATCAGACACGACCACACAAGGGCCTAATTCATTGATTGTAGCTAAGGGGCTACCCGCAATTTCAATGCCTACAAACACATTATCAACAAGCTTAACCGCTTGTGCGGCATCAATATGATCGCCGGACGTGGGTGCATCGGCGGCTAGCTTGAATACAATTTCTGGTTCAATGGCACAAAAGCCCCCGTCTATAGCGCTGAAGCTTACACAGACATCGCCCTTAGAGATCTGTAGACTTTTTCTAAAGATCGGTCCGATCAACCTATCTGCACCATGCACATTGACTAAGTCGCCAAGGATCCGTCCGACTTTCCAGCCGCAAATTGCGTCCGGCCAACTAGCGATAGCTGCCCGCTGGATGTCATAGCTTTCTGCCACTACGCTTGGAATGCGTCCCGGAAAACAAGTCAAAGCAGTATTTGTGAGCCGCGCATTACGGAAAGCCGCGGCAATGGCGTCAACCTCAAGATCGCTAATGACAATTGTCTGGTCTGCAACCTGCATTAAAGTCCGTACTCCTCAAGACACTATCATTGCGCAGCATGGTAACCGGTGTCAATAATTAAATAGGGTAAAAGCTGTTCTTGATAATTGATACAAGAAACTCAAACGCCGCATCGCCTGAGTGTATTCCAACCAAGTCAATTGTATTTCAACCGCCAAGTAATTGAGAAGGGCTTTTCCAAGGACTTAGGCCCTGATTGGCAACGTATAAGCGATGTCATGGCCCCTGTATCAGAACGATAATCTGGCAGATCATTGATGTTTTCAGCCGTGCAATTATCTAGGCCCTCGACCTTGAACTCGGTGGCAGCACCTTGTCCCAATGTTATGGTGTTGCCTTGTTGAGCCACAACTTGAGAGAAACCGGCAAACTCCAGTTCGATTTTCTTGAGATTTATTGGCGCTTTTGGCGTATAAACATCGGTTCGCGAAACCTCACCGTCGTGGAAGTCAAACCGCGTTGTCACATGCAGCCTATCGTCTTTGATTGGAGCGGGAGTGCCCATTTTATTGAGCTCGTCTTGGCCCGTAGTAACGCTTGTTGTGTGCTCTCTTGTTGAGACTTGGATGTTTTTAAAGAACGCTAGCGGCATCAACACATCATCATTGGCCAATGTAAAACGAGGTACCAATTGTGGTGTCTTGCCATCGGCCATGCTTTCAACAATACCGCGCGCAAAAGGCATCGGGAAATAGGGGTTGTTCATATGTTGGCTTCTGCCCCCATTGATCAGAGGCAATCCAAATGTGTGCGACCGGTCACGGCGCGTGAACAACAGCCGGTCATACTCCCCGCGTTTGAACCAAGTTGTGGCTTGTTTTGAGCGCTGGGCCAAACGCGCCTCGAAATCAGGGATGGGCGCACGATCTTTGTATCCAAGGCTGTTCCAAACCGCATTGGTGTATGAGAATTGATGGGCTAGCGAGAGGTTCTCACCAAAAATCCGGAACTTACCCCGATAGGCATCGGTACGGCGTCCCTTGTCCCAAAGATTGACTGAGCCTGTCGTAGGGTCCAGCCAGAAATTTATGTATCGGTTGGCAACAATCGTGGCATAAGCATAGGCCATATCCGTTTCCGTTTGCGTCAAAACACCAGAAGACGCAGCAGCCGTCAGTGTTTCAACAATCGCAGTCTCGCCATAGGGTCCGATGCTGCGGCCATATTCCCAGCCTTCACCTTTGGCATTGATCCGCATCAACATCACATCAGCGCTTTTGCGCAGCCAGCCTTTGACCTCATCAGTCGGCTGCACACCCGATTGCACGAAATGATTGGCAATTTCACCAGCCAATAGGACGCTGTAGCGATCAAATCGGCCTTCGCCGTCGGTCTCATCGGCAAAACCGAAGCCTGAATAGGCATTATAGTGTTGGCCAAGTGTGCTATATATGCGATCGGCCTCGTCCCAACTGTCCCAGCCTAGTTCCGCCCGCAAGCGTGCGATAGCAAAAGCCACACATTTGTAATTGTTGGGATGGTCAATTAGCTCAAGCGTGTCGCGGTCCATGAAGGTTCGCCAGTCCAACCTGACCCGCAGTTTTGCAAGACTTAGCCGGTCAACAGCACGGTTGATGTAGCCCGCCTTCTTGAGCTTTTTGAGAGCGACAAGATAGTAATAAATTCCCCATGAATCATTAGGGTCATCAATCGTCATTTTGGCAATCTTGCCAAAATCGGCCAAGTGACGCGGCAGGCTTGGATCGTTGGCTGGGAGGGCTTCAATGAACTCGGCATAGCCAATGGCGATCTTGCCTGTGAGAAACTTGTCGCTCCCATTAAATACGGGAATGCCGTCAAGATTTGTTGTCCGACCACCCGCGGCAAGCCCTGTTTGGGGCCTAATACGTGTTTCGACGACGCTGTTAAGGCTCAAAAGCGGTGCGCTACTTGTCGTGATGTTTTGAGTAGCACTCACTGGAGCACTGAAATGGCGGTGTACACTTTGGCCAGGCGCAAGCGAAGGAAATGCCGAAACAGCCAAAGCGATTGTGGCAAGGTAGGCCAATTTATTCGGTTTCACCTATC
>JBEAVQ010000120.1:0-10550 GCA_041160865.1 Pseudomonadota bacterium
GGGCTTGAACCCGTGGCACCTAACGGCTTGCCCTCGAGACTGGCAATGACAGCTTCCGCTTCCGCGCAAGTGCCAAAACAAACAACACTGCGTCCAAAGTCAGAAAGGAAAAACCAACCTCTTGACCCAACACCCGCAACGCGGGACATAACTTAGCCCGGGTCAATTCTCAATGAAAATACCGGGTCACTTCTCAGCGACAATCAACAAGACGTCTGCATCAAGCGCAGCAAAGCCCATAAACGGCCGATATCGGGTGCACCCAATCGGGACACCTCCGCTAAACGCCATTTGCCAGCAGAAGTACCCGCTTGGCTTGAACTCCGCGGGGGGATTTCGGGCTTGCTCACTGAAATCCGGGGAGATAGGACCTTGGGAGCATCATGCAGCAGGGTGCTGTGTCCTTGGGGGACCAGGCTTGTGTAGAGACAAACGCTGACTAGGCTCGGTCTCCAATGCGCCAAGGGTGGTCATAGACTAAGACAGAAGGAAAGCTCTAAAGCGGACATGGAAACGGCCTAGGAATGGGAGCACATCATGGCTTCAGGCCAAGACTTCTAGCCCGTGCTTCTCAACCAAGCTCAATAGCTTCAACGCCATGCCGCTGGGGCGTTTGGCCCCTGTTTCCCACTTCTCGATAGTGGACTCGCTGGTGTTGAGATAGCGGGCAAACACGGGCTGGCTTACCTTATTGGTTTCGCGCAACTTTTGAATGTCGTGCGGCGTATAGGGTGCGGGAACTGTCAGGCACGCACTGTCAAAATTGCGCATGGTCGCTTTGTCGATTACGCCCGTGCGCAGAAGCGCTTGGGCAGAGGTGTAGACAGCTTCAAAAGCGTCACTCTTGTAGGCTTTCTTACTCATGTCACTTGATCCTTGTCAGGTTGTTTAATCTCAATCCAATGGCCATCGTCAATTTGCGCCTCCGCTTGGCTCTCGCTCATGCCAGCATAGATTTTGGCGAGGTCGCGAAAGGCCTTCAACTCACCATCATCAATGTTGTCGCGATCCTTTTTAGCAAAAAGGTAGGAATAAACCCAAAATGCGCCGCCCTTTGCCAAAAGGATTGACCGATACCGATTGCCCGCCAACCGTTTCTTGAACACCCCCCCGCCCAAGTCGTCGGCTTGGCCCAGCCTTGCTTGCTCAATAGCTTTCCAAAGCTCGTCATCGTCAATCCGCGCTTTTTTCGCCGCTTTGGCGAACCATACGGTTTTGAAAGCGCGGGAGATTGGGATATCCACCATGATTAAAGGATAGCACTAGGTGCGGGAATTTTCAAGGGGTGCAAGTTGATCTTCAGATAGCCACAATCAACAATCGGTCCCCAGGTCACAGTTGATTTCATAAGTCATTCGACTTCATGACGGGCACGACTGATGATGTCTGCATCGGAAGCGACCCTGAGGTTGGGCGGATCGATAACTGTGTTTGTGGCCAGGACCTGCCATTCGGCAAACGGCCAAGTTCTGCCGAAACTCGGACAGTCTCCAATGCACCAAGGGTTGCCATTTGAGGCGGATTGGCGGTCGCTTGAAATCCGACGTTTAGGAGGCCGACGACCGCCAGCACGCCAATTTCTGTCAGGGTTGTCCGCAGATACCTTCCCTTTGGGCTTGACCTCGGTGCATTCCATGGCTGGATCACACCTAACCGCGCGGAGCGCTTTGCTCAATCTGCCACTTGATTATATCTAATAATTCTGGAATTCTCGGAGTATGAGAGATCAAGATGCGATAGAAGCTTTATCCGCTTTGGCACACCCCACACGGCTGAGGGTGTTTAAGCTGTTAGTAAAAGCCGGTGCAGTTGGCGTGCCCGCCGGTGAGATAGCCCGCCAAATCGGGGTACCCGTAACGACCATGTCGACCCATCTGGGAATATTAAGCCGGGCTGGTCTGATTGGTCCAAACCGCGAGAGTCGCACCGTTTATTATGCCTTGAATATTGAGGGGACACGCAGTCTCTTTGCCTTTTTGATGGCTGACTGCTGCGGCGGACGGCCAGATTTGTGCCAGCCAGCCTTTGATGCCGCAGAAATCGCCTGCTGCCCACCCCAACCCAATCAAGTGGCCACGCATGAACCTGTTTGAACGCTATTTGACGCTTTGGGTCGGCCTTGCGATCCTTGTTGGTATCGGCTTGGGGCAAGCCTTTCCGGCGGGCTTTCAAGCCATCGCAGCACTTGAAATTGCCAAGGTCAATTTGCCCGTGGCCGTCCTCGTTTGGGCGATGATCATTCCCATGCTGTTGCGGATCGATTTTCGCGCCTTGCGGGGTGTTGCCGCCCATTGGCGCGGGATCGGCATCACGCTTTTCATCAATTGGGCAGTTAAGCCATTTTCGATGGCGGCCCTTGGCGCGATTTTCATTGGGTGGCTATTTCGCCCGCTTCTGCCTGCAGACCAGATCGAAAGCTATATCGCAGGCCTTATCCTATTAGCTGCAGCCCCCTGCACCGCCATGGTGTTTGTGTGGAGCAATCTGACCAAAGGCGAACCCCATTTTACCTTAAGCCAAGTGGCGCTGAATGATGCCATTATGATTGTGGCATTTGCGCCCATCGTCGCCCTCTTGCTGGGTCTATCGGCCATTACAGTGCCTTGGGAGACACTTATCCTTTCAGTTAGCCTTTACATTGTTGTTCCTGTCGCGATCGCCCAAGCTACGCGCTGGGTTGTGCTTCGGTCCGGCGGTCCTTCCCGTCTCGAGCGCACACTCAAATTCCTGGGTCCTGTGTCGATGACGGCCTTATTAGCGACCTTAGTTCTGCTGTTTGGCTTCCAAGGCGAACAGATTCTGGCCCAGCCATTGGTGATCGCGCTTTTGGCGGTGCCAATCCTGATCCAAGTCTTCTTCACCTCAGGACTGGCATATCTGCTCAACCGCGCCAGTGGCGAGGCCCATTGTGTGGCGGGGCCTTCTGCTTTGATCGGGGCCAGCAATTTCTTTGAGCTTGCTGTTGCGGCAGCCATCTCGCTCTTTGGGGTTACAAGTGGTGCGGCGCTCGCCACGGTCGTAGGTGTCCTGATCGAAGTTCCTGTTATGTTGGCGGTCGTGGCGATCGTGAACCGAAGCCGGGATTGGTATGAAAGCGGCAGCGCTGTGCAAGCACGACTGAAGGCAAACAACTCATGAGTTACTTCTTTCCCATTGTGATGTTTCACAACCCAGATTGTGGAACCTCGCGCAATGTCTTGGCGATCATTGAAGCGGCCGGTTATCAACCGGAGGTCATTGAGTATTGCCAAGCGGGTTGGACCCATGGCCAGCTTTTGGCGCTATTTGCCGCTGCTGGCTTAACCCCTAGGCAAGCGCTGCGCGAAACTAAATCACCGGCAAAAGAATTGGGGCTCTTAGAAGAAGGGGCAAGTGGGCAAGCCATCCTAAACGCCATGCTGACCCATCCAATTCTGGTAAATCGGCCCTTTGTCGTCACCCCGAAAGGTACCCGCCTATGTCGGCCAAGCGAGACGGTTTTAGACCTCCTCGACAACATGCCCAAAGGGCCCTTTTACAAAGAGGATGGTGAACTCTTGATGGACGAGACAGGAACGCGGCTTGATTGATCTTCCAGAACTGCCCCACCCGTCACCACAACAGCCCTGGACGCATCCCATGGCGTTTCAGCTTGCTACGAATTGAGCTTGGCTCTAAGCGTTTCTCTAAAAGCTTGAAAATTCCAGAGATTAGGAGCGCGATGATGGATCTGCAGCTGAAAGGCCGCAATGCGGTCATTTTGGGAGGTACACGCGGGATCGGCCGCGCCATTGCTGATACTTTGGCGGCTGAAGGCTGCGCAGTAGCGTTATGTGCCCGCGACCCGGCTGCTGTAGCCGCCTGTGTTACAGAACTGCAAGCTGCAGGGGGAACCGCAACGGGTGCATCGGTAGATGTTTGCGATCGTGCAGCCTTGACTGCTTGGCTGGAAGCCGTTGCGGCAGAATTGGGCGGGATCGATATTCTGATTTCAAACGCGGGAGCCATGGCGCAGGGCTTTGATGAAGCTGCATGGCGCGCAAATTTCGACCTTGATCTGATTGGTGCGGTCAATGCTGTTACCGTGGCAATGCCACATCTCCAAATGGCAGCTAGCCGCACAGGTGATGCGGCCGTGGTCATCATTTCTTCGGTTAGCGCCACCAGCGCCAATACCGCAGACTCCTACGGTGCAATCAAGGCCGCACTGATCCATATGGCCAAAGGTCTTGCGCGTCAGCACGCGAAAGACAAAGTGAGGGTGAACGTTGTGTCACCTGGAATGGTCTATTTTAAAGGTGGCGTTTGGCACAAGATCGAGCAAAGCGCACCAGAGTTTTTCCGCAAAGCAGTTGCACGCAATCCAACCGGTCGCTGCGCCACTCCCCAAGAAGTCGCCAACGCAGCTGTCTTTTTGGCAAGCCCAGTCTCAAGCTATACAACCGGCATCAGCATGTTGGTCGATGGCGCAGTGACGGACCGGGTGAATTTTTAGGGAGGTTGGCGCGCGTTGAAAGCGCCGACCTCCAGCCTTCCTGTCCTGATGCCGGTTCCGCGCCCAAGGGTTGCTTTGTGAGCAGCCATTTCTGCTTTTTCAAGGCAGACAGCATCCTAGCTATCCAGCCTATGGATGCGGGACTGGAATATGGTGACGAGAAGCGAGTGCTTGAAGGATATCATCCTTATCCGCAACAAATTGTCGCCCATTATAATGTCGAGCCCCGTACTGAGGTGGGCCCCGGATATCGGACAGGGAGTTAAGCTGGTATCATCTTGAAAAAGGGTGAGACCTGATATGAACAAGAGAAAGCGATATGGGGCGGATTTTAAGGCGAAAGTAGCCTTGGAGGCGTTGAAGGGCGATTTGACGCTGGCGCAATTGGCCTAAATCCCAATCGGCCGCGCTATCCAATCAGTACCCAGCGCATCCCTGACGGACGCGGGTTCAAGTTCACGACAAAGGATGTGGCTTTGTATTTGGCGGCCTTGGACGAGTAAACGATCCAACTGCGACCAACTTGGCAGTCGAACCAAAGCGCGGCGAAATTCATGAAGGTTCCTCGCAAGACCTAGGCAACTCATGCACGAATGTCGTGGGGCTGCCTCTCAGACGGGCGGAATTTTATTGATATCAATTTGAGTGTCCAAGACTACCGATATAAAATGTTTGTTCAACGCAAACTTCGCAATTGGCCCAAGCTTTAAGAATATCTGCAAAAAACAGGTTTACAGCATCTTCTTTTCATAAACCGTGGTGATAGAGATGCCATCCCAGACATAGCAAAGGTGGCGCTCTTGGCGACAATTCGACAACAGCCTTGGTCGGAAGACAGCGGCACACTCACCATTTGGGTCGCGCACGCTGTTATAGACAATTCCATCTGAACCGTTATCGCGCAGGCCCCTCGCGGTTTCCTGCGATAGTGCGTAACTGCTTGGGTTGTAGAGCGCCGACAATGCCACCTGTTGGCCTCTGATGTCATGAAGATGTGCATTCAAATCGACACGATAGACGCGCATATCGAGTTCTTGGGCTGGTTCATCGGTTGCTTTTAGAAATTCAATTCTATGATAACGTGTCTCTGCAATTGCGGTTGCAAGTGTGAAGCCCGCATAAAACGCGCCATAGGTGCCATCAGTGAAGCGGTCACCAATCGGATTGAGATGCGTAAAGGCTGCCATGATCGGCGTAGATCCCCGACCTGAGACCCTATCTTCCTCTGGCACTAGCTTGAGGTCGCCTGCTTCCTCGCGCAAGCGGTCATTGGTCATAGCCTCGATCTGATAGACGGCTTCTAAGTCGGCCGGATCAGTTACGGCTTCAAACAGCGCAATTGGGGGAAATCGACTTGGGATAATACGATAACACGGTTTCCATTGAACGTGGGACGTTGCTATATCCACACTTAACCCCGTTGCGCATCGACATATTGGCGCACGACATAAAGGTCTGCAACATTGCCCGACATCATCCGATCAATCGCAGAGCCGCCCGCAAAAATGCGCGCCATGTTGGGCTTGCGAACCCATTGATCGGCCGTCTTTGGCAATAAGATGTTCAGCCCTTTGTAGATGCCCATGACGTAAGAAATTCGCTCGAGCGCATCTTTGGACAATGAAGCGATCACGCCCCGCTTCCATGACTGCAGTGTTGAGCGCTTTTCTAGGCCCAGCAAGCGCATCTGCTCAGCTTCATTAAGGCCCCAAGCGTCGGCAATACGGAAGAATGTTCGTAGCGCCGGCCCCGTGAGATCTTTGCGATTGAGCACATGTGCGGGTACTTTAGTGTTGTTCGCTTTACCCATGTCGGTCGCTTCCTTCTGCGCCCATATGTACAGATATTGTACAAAAGTCAATATATAGTCAGAATTTAGTCAAAGGCCTATTGGCCGTTTTCCAGCTTGTTTTCAAACTTAGCGAGCGGGCGAGCAGCTTCATGTCGTCCAATTGGTCAACCAAGTGCAAGGCGCCCCAAACTTGCATGATAGAGGTGTGACGCTACGTCACCAGTCTTTAATAAACGAGTATTGGGTGGCAGCGGAGGTGGCAGGGCATCAATTGAATGGACGCTGTTGACGCCCCAGCTCACCATACTCGACCAAGGATGGGCAGCAGAGCACGTCCGTTTCCACTGGCACCCAAGCGCTCTACTATCATCAAGCTGACTTTATAGGTTAGGCCAACTGGTCCCAGTCTCGTTAGGCGTACCAGCTATTGATTCTGGCCTTTGCAGCATTTTGATGCTTGCGTGAGATTTCTAGCCATACACGCAAAATGTCGGAATCAGCAGCTTCTTGCTTTAATGTGTCAACATATTGGCTTGAAAACGTCTCCATATTACATTAACTTGAGGGTGCGTATAGGGATCAGATTTTGCACTTTGTGCAAGATCAGATTTTGCACTTTGTGCAAAGTAGCTGCTCTCCTCGGTTGGTTGATGTAGCCGTTGGTCAGCCATTCACAAAGGGATGCAACTTGATGACTGCCTATGGATTGATGCCTCCGTCAGATGAGGATCGCAGCCCTCCCGCTCTGGCTCGTCAGATTCGCTTGATGATCCAGTCTGGGGAGGTTCTGCCAGGCTCTCACCTTGGGACGGTTGAGTTGGCTGAGCGATTCAGCGTTAGCCGTGGACCCCTTAGGGAGGCGTTGCGATTGCTGGAGTCTTCGGGCCTGGTTAAGATTGTGCCCCAGCGTGGCGCATTCGTTATAAGGCTTGATGATCACGAAGTTCAGGATTTGCTGGCCGTTCGGGAGGTCTTGTTTGCGCTGCTCGCAGAACGATGCGCGTCGGCTGCGACTCCAGAGGGCATTGAAGCCCTCCGGCGGGAGTTAGAACAATTGGAGCAAATTGCAAGGAACCCGGCATCTACCGCCCGTGCATTCCAGGTCGCAACCTATCGGTATGTTGCGCAAATGAATGTCATTGTTGGATCGGCTCGACTGACCCAATCAATAAGGGATCTTAGCATTGGTGCTGCAGAGTTATATGGCCACTTGGCCATCGCAACACGCGATATGCGGCTGAAAGACCTCAAAGGGTATAAGAAGCTTTTCAAGCTAATAGCGGCTGGAGCTGGGGCTGCCGCGTTTTCCCAAGCACGCGCCATGCATTCTCAAGGTGTTGCGCGAGCGGTTGAGTTAAATGCAAGCGCATTGGGGCAGGGCCAAAGTTCGCCCGCGATTGATTTCGTTCAACGTAAGCGCAGGACACCTCAATCCTAGCCATGTCGTACTTTGTAAACAGCGATCTAGGCGGCGCGGAGTATCTGGCCAAAAGCCCCGAAGGATCGAGGCCTCAACATTCTCCAAACAGGCGCATGCTACTAAGCTGGGCGTCAGTAATGGGGTTGGCGAGTGTGGGCGCCTGTACCTCGATCTCGTCAAATGATCTAGCCAATTTTGAGGCGGCCTGCGGTGACCTCTACATCTATGGGCTGCCTGTCCTAGAAATGGCACGAGCGCGGCAGCGCACGATTGGGAGTGCGGCCAATCAGTGGAGGCATGTCCGTCGGCTGGCAGATGCTTCGTCGCGCCGGGTCACGACGCCAAATAATGACACACTTTACTCTTCCGCTTGGCTGGATTTGCGAAAGGGGCCTGTGGAACTCACATATCCCCAAGTATTAGATCGCTACGTCTCCATCGCCATCCTCGATATGTTCACCAACAATTTTGTTGTCCTGGGACCAGGACAAACTCTCGGTCAATCCGGTCGAGTGCGGCTAGTCGCGCCGAATGAACGCTCGAGTGGCGATGAGATAGTTGCTCCAACACCTTGGGTGTGGGCGCAGGTTCGCACCTTGGTCTCTGGGCCGGATGAACTTGGCATTGCCCACCAAATCCAGGATGGCCTTCGAATCGTGGGAACTCCATCACCGCCGCCTGATCCCGTCCCCGCCACGGTAGACGATTTCGAAGAGCTGCAGGCGATTGTTGGATTGCTCGCAGCCGAAGCACCGCCCCTTTCGGGCGAGCATCAACTTCGGGCGCGTTGGGAGCGGGGTGGGATCACCCCTCTGGGTCTTGCAGTAGCAACAGCTTCCCAACGAGGTGCGGCTGTTCGCGGCATTCAGGATGCGCGAAAACGCATAGCTGAACGTCTGGCAGTGAGTACCCCGATTTCCGGCTGGATTTACCCTGAAGCAGGGCTTGGCGACTTTCGTACCGATTACCTTTATCGCGCGTCTATCGCCACTTGGGGACTCGGCGCGTTGCCCTTGCGCGAAGCGGCCTACTTCCGGGCAGTTGCTCAGGATGGTCAGACTACTTTTCCGGCAAACAAATCTTTTATGCTGCGGTTTGGGCCAGAAGGTGCGCCACCTGCGAAGGCTTTCTGGTCCCTAAGCCTTTATGAAGCTCAAGAGGATGGCCGTCTCTTTTTTGCACAAAATTCGCTCGGCCGCTATGCCGTCGGTGATCGGACCCCAGGGCTACTTACCGAAGCAGACGGTTCATTGACGATATGGATCGGTTCTCGCGACCCGGGTGAGGGCCGGCGGTCAAATTGGCTTCCCGCATCTGGAGCGCGCTTTGCATTGGTGTTGCGCGCCTACAATCCTGACCCGAGCCTCTTGAACGGCAAATATCTCCTGCCCCGAGTTGAGGAAGTTCGATGAAGCCTAGTGATGAAAAACTGCCGCAGCCCTTTTCGGCGACAATCCGCGAGGAAAGGGGGGAGGATGGATCAATTATCCTTGTCGGGCCTTGGCGCAGTCCATCTAACTTGCTCAAGGGACAAAGCTATGCCGATCACGCTTCAATCCACGATGACTCAACCGCCCAAGGTCTAGGCTTTCGGGGTGGCACGATCGAGGGACCGACACACTTTAGCCAATTCGCGCCCCTTTTGCAGCGTGCTTTCGGCGTTGCGTGGTTTGAATTTGGAAGCATTTCTGTCAACTACAAACAGGCCAGCTATGAGGGCGAACAGCTTCAAGCTAGACTAATTCAGAGCGCCCCCCATTACGCCAGTATAACGATGGTCAAGCAGGATGGTACAATTGTACTGATAGGAAGTGCCGAAGTTGGCGGCTATCGTGAAAAAAGCGCCGTAGGCCAGAAACTTGCTGCTTCACGGGCACTGAGCGAACCGCGGATTCTTGCTGGATGCTATCCAGGCTTGTCGGCACCAAGGGTGGTCGTTCGGCTGGATCTGGAAAGGCCATCAGGGGCACTTTATCCTTTCAGCCTTGCCGAAAAGCTGAAAGTAATAACCGAGCCAAGTCCCTGGTACTCAGGGGACGCGCATACGCCGTGGACCAGAGCCATTCTGCCTGTCGAAATGATCAGCGTCCTTTGCCAGTCGGTTGCGGATCAGGATCCATTTCCGATTTCTCAGCCAGTTGTCGGGCTTTTTGCCGATCAGGAGATTAGTGTCCTTGACGGGCCGCTCTACCCGGAGGTTGATTATGAACTTGAGCGCCAAATCCTCCATTTGAGCGAAACCCCTAAAACCGAGTCAATGTGGATACGGACTAAGATTCGTGAAAGAGCGACTTCGCGATTGTGTGCCGAGATGTTGCTCAATCAAGCTTTCCTCAAGGCCTCTTCTGAGCTCTACTCTCCGCAATAGTTTATCGCGCCTAACCGCACGCTTTGATCTTCTCAACAATTGAATGCGTTGACCGGTCGACATACCTTTACAAAGTCCGTGAGGCCCACTGCCTTAGATCGCGTCTCGTTTTCTTGAAAACGAGGTTGCGATCTAAATTTATGATTTAGGGCAAGTTTTACACCATTTTTCGATTCCGAAAAATGGTGAACGGCCCTAGCTAAATCGCAATTTTTCACTTGATTGCCCATGCAGGATGGACCAACCAACTCTATTCTGATTTGTGCCCCCACCGAGCCTGACTTCAACATTCGACTGGAAGGACAATTGGAATAGGAGATTGCCGTTTCTAAACCACTGACCAAGGTTCAGCGTTTGAGTTGTCCATATTTTAAAGTGTGTTCTGATCAATTGGAATCAATTGATCGGTAAAACTACGTTTTATTTCGGAGTGTCAGAGCGATTTTTTCGCCGAATTGGGCAAAAAATGCTCTAAAGGAAACCATTTGTATCTATA
>JBEAVQ010000030.1:0-24703 GCA_041160865.1 Pseudomonadota bacterium
GAGCCAGAGCCGATTGAGACCGTGGTTGAAGAGGTTGCTGCCCCTGAGAGCGCCTTGTTTGCGCCCTTCACTAACTCTGAGAGCATGCAGCCCGAAGCACCAATCAAGACGCCGCTTAAGGGGCGCTTAGCGATTTCCAGCCCCATCCCGGTTGAGGATGATCCGTTTGCAGACTTGCAGATTGATCGCGCCGGTGCGCCTGCTAGTGCCCAGGCTGGCGCATGGAGTTGGAAACAAGTGCTATCCAGCCTCGATTCCAAAGAGCCAAACCCCGACAATCAACGTATCATGGCCCTGTTGCGCGAGCTAGATTTGGAGGGCGCGATTGACGACTCTTTGCTAGACCGGCTGCGCGCTATGGCCAGCCGTTCACGCGATCAAGCACGCCGAGGCACACGCGAAGCCGTCACCAATGCCGTTAAGGCAATGCGCCTAAAACTGACCATGGATACAGACTTGCGGGCCCTTGTGGTGCGCTTTGTCGAAGCTAGACGTGAAGCCGCCGCGCGCGGCCGCCTCACTGGCCACGAGGCACGAATTTACTTAGTTGCGGACGCCGCCTTCGAAGCATAGTCGGCATTGGCCTCAATCACGGCCCACTGCATGGCTTTGAGCGCAAAGCTACGGGTTGCTTGCTCTAAAGCGCGAGCCGGTTGTGTAACATCGCCACGGGCGGCAATGGCTTCACCGACGATTACCTTTGAAGCCAACGGCTTACCGGAGTAAACTTCAATCAGGCGCGCGGTGGCTTCGATGCGCGCCGTGCCCTTGGTCCGCCCTTGAGGTTCTGTGACCTGGAAGTCACTGACATCGAAATGGAGCTCATAATCAGGCCGAGCAATGGTTACAGCCCGAACCGCTGCACGGGTAGAGTCAGCCAAATCAAAGGTTTCCAGGACAACGTTTTGAATTGACAGCGGCGCGGATGCCGAAAATCGTAAGCCGTCGACATAAGCAAACGTTCGGTCTTTGCGCAGGACAGCAATCTGATTGCCTAATAGGATCGCAGGCATCGTAGGCACACCAATGCCGATGGTGAACGGGCTTTTTTTTGCTTGACGAGGCAAAGTTGGGTCAGCCCGCATCGCCACGACGGCGGGGGGCTTACCGGGCTTTGGCAACAAGGTGATGCAGCCTGCCAGCGGCACTGTCAGCATGGCGACGGTAACTAGAAGGCCGAGACTTTTGGTCGGTTTCATTTTTTCCACTTTACTGTCGCGTTTGCAGGACGGTTGACGATATCCAGCGGATTCTGGCTAATTTGTTGGCCCAAAGAATCAAATGTCATGGACGTATTGCGCACTTCTTGAGCAGCACGGCTCATGTCGGGCAAGGTTTGATCTGCGCCGATCTTAAAGAAGCGATCAATCGACACAACCGCACGATTGGTATTGTCTGCGACGGCCCCAAATTGGTTTGTGGCAACCCGCATAGCCACCGCAGTTTGGTTGAACTCCTGCAAGGTCGTTTGAGCTTCCGTCAAGGCTTCCATTGTTTTGGCCAAGGCCAACTCCGCGCCACCGGATAAGGAATTGGCATCTTCATTAAGCCCGTCAACCAAGAGACGGCTTGAACTTACCAAGGCTATCGATTCTTGGCCCAACGTGTTGGTTTGGTTCATCAAATTCTTGCCCAAACTGTCATAGGTCGCCGCTGTAACGGTTGCTTGGTCGGTAAACTTGCGGGCGGACTGGGCAAACAAAGCTGCCTCCTCCGTGGTTTCACGGAAAGTCTCCGCCGCTAAACTGGCCTCACGCAGTGTCTTAGAGAAATTTGCGATATTCTCTGCGTCGAGCAATTTGTTTAGACGCGCCACCGCTTCTAGCGAGGTTGAAATCACCCCTTCCCCATCCTGAAGCAAGCGGTCCAATTGCCCGCGCTGACTGGTGATGATCGGGGGGCTTTGGCCCATACGGGCGAACATGCGCTTTGCCGCATCAGAGCCAGCTAGAATTTGAATATAGGCTGAGCCTGTCAGGCCCGAAGGTTCAAGCTGGGCGATGGAATCTGTCTTAACGGGGGTCGTGCTTTGCACGCGTATCCGCGCAACAACGTCCTTCGGGTTTTGCTCGCTCAAGCGCAGATCGGTGACTTCACCGACCTTAATGCCGTTAAAGCGGACTTCACCACCAATTTCGAGCCCGCGCACAGGTCCTTCGAACACAACATCATATTGCGAGCCTTGGCGATTGACGCCGGAATTGCCCATCCAGACTGTAAAGATGATGGCCGCGATGATGCTCAAGATCGTGAACAATCCGATCATGACGTAATTGGCCTTAGTTTCCATCTTCCCCTCCTGATTTGGCCATTCAACCTAAGGCGGCCCGGCCACGCGGCCCGCCAAAGTATTCCGACAACCAACCCGTCGCATGTTCACGTAAATGGTCTAATGGACCGATAGCGATAACTTTACCCTCTGCCAATGCCGCAACCCGATCACAAGCGTCGCGCAGCGTGTCTAAATCGTGCGTGATCAAAAAGACGGTAAGCCCTAGGGTCTCTTTCAATTCATTGACCAGAGCGTCAAACTTGCCTGCGGTTATTGGGTCGAGGCCAGCTGTGGGCTCATCGAGAAAGAGAATATCAGGATCCAGCGCAATCGCGCGGGCGAGAGCGGCTCGCTTGCGCATGCCACCGGAAAGTTCAGACGGCAATTTGTCAGCCGAAGATGGCGGCAGGCCTGCCATCAAAATCTTCAGGTCCGCGATCTCAAGGCGCAGCTTTGGCGGCAGATCGGTATGCTCCGACAGTGGTACCATCACATTTTCGCGCACGGTAAGGTTTGAGAACAAGGCACCATCTTGAAACATTACCCCCCAGCGCGCGTCGAGCGCTTTGCGTTCTGCAGGGTCGTCTGACCATACGTCATGGCCTAGCACCATGACCTTACCTTCTGAAGGCGGCCGCAACCCGATGATGGCCCGCATCAGGACTGACTTACCCGTACCCGAACCACCAACGATGCCAATGGTTTCCCCGCGCAGAATATCAAGATCGAGATGCTCATGAATCACTACAGGTCCAAAGCGGTTGCCAATCCCGCGTAATCGGATCGCCACTTCCTCATCAGGTATGTCCAAAATGGGGGTGAGAGCATCTGCTGGGTTCATATACCAAGCTCCATATAGATCAGGGCAAAGATGGCTTCGACCACAATAACCATGAACAACGCCTGCACCACAGATGCGGTCGTCCTTTGGCCCAGCGAAATCACGTCGCTTTCGACATTCAGGCCCTGCCGACAGCCAATAATTGCAATGATAAAGGCGAAGACAGGCGCCTTGCCCATGCCGGCCCAAAACTGATCCACGCCTACATTGTCGTTCAATCGATTGAAGAACAGGGTTGGGCTTATATCCAACGTGAGCATGGTCACAATCGCTCCACCGGCGATGCCGGCAACCATGGCCAAAAAGGTCAAGATCGGGAACATCACCAAGAGCGCGATGACGCGCGGTACTACCAGCATTTCCATCGGGCTCATCCCCAAAATGCGCATCGCGTCAATTTCTTGGGTCATTTTCATCGAACCAATTTGGGCGGTGAAAGAGGAGTCGGATCGCCCGGCCAAAATAATCGCCGTAATCAACACCCCGAATTCTCGCAAAACGGCAAAGCCCACAAGCTCAATGGTGAACACTGAGGCCCCAAAGTCTTGCAGGATGGTCTTACCCAAAAAGGCGATCACCGCGCCGATGAAAAACGACAGCGTCATCACAATCGGCACAGCGTTCAGCCCGGCACTTTCCGCAACCGCAAAAGTGGGCAGCCAACGCACGCGATTTGGCTTGGCAATTGCCTTGCCGCAGGCGACAACCGTTTCGCCAAAAAACCCTATTGTATCAATCGACTCATCATAAACTTGGGTCATGCCGCGGCCAACACGTTCAAGCAATTGTCGCCACAATGCCACGGGTTCAGGCAAAGCGTCGCACCCTGACGTAAACTTACGGACTTCTGCAAGCATGCGGCAGGCTACTGGATGTTTGCCGATCATTTGTGCCGGCTCAGCAACCGATGAATGCAGCGCCTTTTCGATGACATAAGCACCAGCGGTATCAAGGTCCATCAAACCACTGACGTCGACAATGGCGGGGCGACCCTCCACAAGATCACGGACTGGACGCAGTTCTGCATCGATCAGCCCGATCGTATGGATCGTCCAATCCCCCGTCACCTGAAGTATTGGCGCAGGTCCACTACGATCAATCGCAAACTGGGCCTCTTGTTCGGGCAAGAAAGGGCCTTCCTGGCTAGAATCCTATTTGACCACCTGAACGGATGATGGCACGGTCTATTACGAATCGTTGTGCACCACATGCACAGCCTCGCCAGCTTAGAGCCTAGGGCCTTGTTGGAAAAGGGGCTTACCCGCATTTACAGTGGCAAACTGTGACTGGATCGCCTCAGATGCGCCCGCTTCGCAAAGCCAATAAAAACGTTTAAGAAGTGGCATGAAGTTTCATATCCAATACGAAGTATGGCCCCTCAAAGGCATTTTCAGGATCGCCCGAGGTGCGCGCACACAGGCCAAAATTGTCTCCGTTCGGCTAGAGCACAATGGCTTCATCGGGCGCGGTGAATGCGTGCCCTATGCCCGTTATGAAGAAGACTGCGGCAGCGTGATCGCGCAATTGGAAGCCGTTCGGGTTCAAGTCGAAGCGGGCATTAACATTGAAGGCTGCCAAAGCCTCTTGCCCGCTGGGGCTGCTCGAAACGCCTTGGATTGCGCGCTATGGGACTTAAAGGCCAAGACCCTCAACCAACCAGTTTGGGCTTTAGCAGGCTTGCCCGTACCCAAACCCTTGGTGACCGCTTTTACCATCTCGCTCGATACCCCACAAGCGATGACGCAAGCCGCGCTGGCAGCCAAAGGCCGACCGATTTTGAAGGTGAAGATTGGCGGGGAGCAGGACTTAGATTGTGTGCGCGCGGTCGCCAAGGCGCGTCCTGATGCGCGCTTGATCGTCGATGCTAATGAAGGGATGCAACCCGATACTCTGCCGGGCCTTCTAGAAGAGGCTCGCAGCCTGAACATTGATGTGGTAGAACAACCCTTCGCAGCCAGCAAGGATTCCCGACTAGGCCAAGTAGCGGCACCCATAGCCATTTGCGCCGACGAAAGCTTTCACACCAGTGCCGATATCGAACTTCTGGTCCAGAATTATGACGCCGTAAATGTCAAGCTCGACAAAACGGGTGGCTTCACCGAGGCCCTGAAATCCATTCGAGAGGCGCGGGCGGCCGGACTCCGCGTGATGATGGGTTGTATGGTTGGTACCAGTCTGGTGACGGCCCCAGCCGTCTTGCTTGCACAATTAGCCGATTGGGTTGATCTGGACGGACCGCTATTGCTGGATCAAGATCGTGATCCCGGTCTCGTTTACGACGGCTCTATCCTACATCCACCCAGCCGAGATATGTGGGGCTAGACCGTTTACTTGCCGCCTTAAAACAGGAAGAAATTCGATGTCGCTCGCTCCAGAAACGTTTTTTGCCCATACCTATTTTGAAGCGCGCGACAAGTTTTTAGGCGCTGCGGCAGCAGTCGGGGCGCACGTCGAAACTAATGTTTTGCCCCATGCCAAAGGGCCCGACGGTCGCGAGATCGCGATGGATTGCGCCGTCCTTGGCCCCCAAGACGCAAGCGCAGCCCTTGTCGTGATCTCTGGCACGCATGGTCCAGAAGGATATTGCGGCTCTGGCGTTCAAGTAGGGCTTTTGGAAACCGGCTTGGCGCAAGACTGGGCGCAGAAGCTGCGGATCGTTTTGATCCATGCCCACAATCCTTACGGCTTCTCGTGGGACAGCCGATTTAATGAGGACAATATCGATCTTAATCGCAATTACCTCAAAAGCTTTGAGCCGCCTTTGCCCGCCAACCCCAATTATGACCTTTTGGCCCGTTGGGCAGCACCAGCGGCCCGCGATGAGGCAAGCTTGCAAGAAGCACAAGGCAAGTTGCTCGCCTTTGCAGGCGAGCATGGGTTCCCAGCCCTACAAGCTGCCTTGACCGGAGGGCAGTATAACCACCCCAAAGGCGTCTATTATGGTGGTATCGCGCCGTCTTGGTCGAACCAGACCATCTACAAGATCCTAAACTCCTATTGTGTTGGCCTAAAGCAGGTTGTGACAATCGACATGCACACCGGGCTCGGCCCTTTTGGTGTCGGCGAGATCATCACAGAAGCCGCCCCATCTAGCGACCATTACCAGCGACAAGCAGCCATTTGGGGTGATGAGATCCGCTCGACCAAGGATGGCAGCTCCGTCTCGGCAGATTTGTCTGGGACGATGGATGCTGCTTTGGTTCGAGCCCTAAACCCTGCGTGGAGCGCTTGTGTCGCCATTGAGTTTGGTACGGTTGACACTATGAGTGTGTTTCTAGCCACACAAGCTGCCTGCTGGCTTCATTGCTATGGCGATCCATCCGGCCCTGAAGCTTGCCAGATCCAAGCTCATAGCCGTGCGGCCTTTTATCCTGAAACCGATGAATGGAAAAACATGGTTTGGACGCGTAGCTTAGATGTGATCGCTCGGGCTGCGGCTTACCTGACTTGATCTTCCGGCGGCAACTTCAAGGTTGGCTGACGCGGCGATAAGAGAAGCGAAATCAGAATAAGGCCAATCGTAGCTAAAATCACGCCACTCCAATAGCCACCAGAGCTGAATTGGTCATAGAGTGTGCCAGCCGCAATGCTGGCTAGACCCATGGTGGGCGACATGATGAGGGCGGAGCCCAATTGTTGACCCGTTGCGCGCTGGGCCAAGGGGACTTCTGCCTCAATCAAGCGCATGAACCCCATGTGGGTCGCCGCAAACGTCAGCGCATGAAGGGCTTGCACCATGAAGGTCACGCCTAAATCCGGTGTCTGGGCGAAAGCAGCCCAGCGAATGATGCTGGCAATCCCACCCCAAAAGATCAAAGTCTCTGGCCGGAAATGGTTCAAGCGGCTGGCCAAAAGCGCAAAAAATCCAATCTCAACAATGACACCAAAGGCCCACAGCATACCGACTTGCGAGCCGGAAAAACCCTGCTCGAGCCACAGCTTACTGGAAAAGCCATAATAAAAGGCGTGTGCTGCTTGAATGAAACTTGCTGCGACTACGGCTAAAAAGAAGTTTCTGCTTTTGAACAAGGCAAAGCTATCCAGCAAACGGGTACCAAGCCGCGTCGCCGCAGGCTCGGCGATTGGCTCTGGGTGTAACCAAAAGCCACACGCCATGGTCGCCAAGCTAGCGATGATGAACCATGCATAGACGGCTTCAACACTAAAGGCTTGGATGGTCGCTCCTGCCCCCAGATTAGCCAGAACGAATGCCGCTGATGCTGCTGCTCTAGCTCGACCATAAGGCCAGCGGCGCGAATTGGATGTGACGCGCATGACCCCGGCTTCGGCAAATGGCATCAAGCATTGAAACATGACCCCGGTAGCAAAGCAGGCCAAAGCAATCGGCCAGAAAGGGCCTAGGAATGGAAAGCTAAGATATCCCAGTGCCAGCGCCGACGAGAACACAATCAGAGGAATCCGTCGGTCTCCGCGGCCTTCTGCCCATGCGGCAACCAAGGGCCCAACGAGAATGCGGCCGAAGCTGGATGAGGCAAGAATTACCCCGATTTGCGCGCCAGTTAGGCCTTTCGTTGTCGCCAACCAAACAGGCAAATAGGGCATGATGGCCCCCAATGCGACATGGGCCAACATCATAAACAAAGTCATGCGTGCAATGGATGGCATAGGAAGGGCTTAGAGTGCTACGCGACTTGGCCGCAAGCCCCACGCGGCCCCTTTTTCACCGTATTGGAACCTCTGTTGCAGGAACGAGGCGCACCAATTGGCCATTGCGCTGACCCTTGTCGCGGAAATTGCGCATGGCGGTGGTCAACACATAGATGTAGCCGTCTGGCCCCTGCCGCACATCGCGCACGCGCACATCGCCTAAATCGATCCGCTCTTGGCCCAAAACTTTACCGGCCTTGTCTAGGTCTACCCGAATCAAAGCGCCACGTCCTTGGTCCAGCCTAAGTCCACCGGCCAGCACATCCCCATCCCAGCCACGATACTTCGAACTGCGTACGACCGCCAGGCCAGAAGGCGCAATGGCTGGCGACCAAACTGCAAGAGGATCAACCAGACCCGAACCGCTTTGATTGGGGGTGATGGGGGTCCGGGCTGCTCCGTACTCGACGGCATAGGTGACCTTTGGCCAGCCATAATTCTGACCTGACTGGATCAGGTTCAATTCATCCCCACCTTGGCTGCCATGCTCGGTTGCATAAATGCGACCCGAGACAGGATCGCGCACCAAGCCTTGAGAATTGCGGTGGCCATAAGAATAGATCTCAGGCCGTGCGCCCAGCGTGTTTACAAATGGATTATCTTTTGGAATGGAGCCATCATCCTTGATCCGAATGATTTTGCCCAAATGACTGCCCAAGTTTTGCGCCTGATTGCGGATAAAGCCCCCGTCCAAAGAATTAGGTGGATTGCCCCCGTCGCCAATGCTGATCAGCAAGGTCTGATCAGGCAACCATGTAAAACGTGAGCCAAAGTGCTGAAAGCGCGGCTTGGCTGGCGTCACTTCAAAGATGGTCTCTACGTCAGTTAAAGCGCGGCCTTCGAGCTTCGCGCGGACAATGCGGGTACGGTTCTCTGCTTCATCGCCGACTGAAAAGCTTAAGTAGATCAGTTTATTGCGGGAGAAACTTGGGTGCAGGGTCACATCCATTAGGCCGCCTTGACCAGCAGCTGTAACGGTTGGAACACCTTTGATTTCTTTAGCCTCTAGGCTCCAGTTCGTACCGGCTTTCACATAACGCAATTTTCCCAAAAGCTCAGTCACCAGGAGGTCGCCATTGGGCAGAAAGGCCAAACCCCAGGGTGCTTCTAGGTCCGCCACCATGGTTTGGGGCGTGACACTGACTGCAGCCGGAAGGCCAAGCGCTTTGGTTACCGGCGTCGGGCCCGGTACAATCGTCATTGGCGAACTGGTTTGGGCTTGCGCCACCGCTGGAACCGCAACATTGGCCGCTAATAATGCTAAACCTGCAAGAGCCAAGCTAGCCTTTCGAACCATCATAAGAGCCTTCCTTCCGACGCCACTTCAGCCCGATCCATAGCTTGACGCGACCGGCAAGCCTAGGTCTTCACCTAGCCTCCCCGGTCACATTATGGTCATTGAGCAGCCTATTTGGCCTTCAACTCGGTCAACAAACGGTCTGCCTTATAAACTTTGGTCAAGGCTTCGGTGATGGCCGCGGTCGTGACCGACACGGTGCGGTTTAATCGCCCATCATAGGCATAATTGCCACCCAAAGAATGGATGTTACCGTCAAAAGCGGCACCGACCACACGACCTTGACGGTCAATTAGAGGCGAACCTGAGTTGCCGCCGATGATGTCATTGGTGGTCGAGATGTTGAACGGCGTGGCAAAGTTCAAATTTGGCTTGGCGGCAAGCCACGATGGGGCTGCGACGAACGGAAATTCACCAGACGCGCGCTCAAAATAGCCACCAATCGTGGTGGTCGATGGCACCGTGACACCAGCGTGAGTCCAACCTTTTACGACGCCATAAGACAAACGGAGCGTGAAGGTCGCGTCTGGATAGACGTTGGAGCCATAGACGGCGAAGCGGGCCTTCGCGATTTTCTCAGCTGCTTGCGACAAGGGGCCATTGACCTCTTGGTTCATCCGGACCGACAGCGCCCGCGCATCGGTTTCAGCGCGGCGCGCCAATACAATGAGTGGGTCATTTGAAGCATCAACAGCGGCCTTGCCACCCTTGATCAGGGCTTCGCGAACCGCTTTGTCATCGAGTTTTGTGCCCGCAATGCCGCGCGCTGCAATGCCCTCGGGGCTTTCAGTACCCAGCAAGCGCTTGATAGATGGATTATCAGCCGTCAGATGTTCACGCGCTTTCGAGAGCCACAATTCCAGACCGATAACTTCCATATCCTTGTAGATTGGCGCTTCCGTCAGAATTTGCTTTTCCATTTGTGCGATCGCCGCATCGGAGAAGCCAGGCAAACGCTCTGACAAAGGCTTGGCGCGCTCGTTAGACATGCGGACCAGTGCGCGGGCGGTGCCATACAGGCTCGAGATAGAGCCAGCGCGGGCTTCCAAGAATTCATGTTCCCAGAACAGGTCTTGCTGCTTTAAAACGGCCGCATCGATCTGTGCCCACGGGTCGCCAATTTCGGCCAGAAGTTTTGGATTAGCGCGCACTTTGGCTTTCAGTTCCGCTTCTTCGCGCTCTTTGATCGAAAAAAACTGTGGGTCCATCAGCGAGCGTTGCTGGCCATATTGAGCCTTATAGCTATTCTCGATCCCAAACAGCATGTCTTCAGCCGAGCGCTTGGCCTCATCGCTTTTGGTACGATATTCGACGAGGCGACCACGCAACTCAGCCCGCACCAACTGGCGGGTGTGCAAGCGCATGTCGCGCTCAAACTTCAATTGGGTGGTGGTGCGCAGACGCTCGGTTGAGCCTGGATTGCCCGCAACAAAGACGATCTCGCCATCTTTAGGGGTTTCAGTTGTCCAAGCAAGGTGGGTTGGGGTTTTGACCGGTGCGCCATCTTCATAGGCCCGCAGGAAAGCACCATCTAAATTGTAGCGGGGGAAATTGAAATTGTCCGGGTCGCCGCCAAAGAAGCCCATGGCATTTTCGGGCGAGAACACCAAACGCACGTCTTTATAGGTGCGGTATTTGTAGATCTTGTACTGACCGCCACGGAACAAAGAAATCATGTCGCAGCGGAACAATTCCTTATCGTCATTCTTGCACGCTTCTTCTTCCAACTTGGCAATTGCTACGCCGCGCGCTTGGGCGACTTTGCTAGCTTCAACGCCTGCCGTCGCTGCCTTCACCTTGGCCGTATTGTCGATGATGCTGACCAGCACCTCTGCTTCCACGCCAGGGCAAGTCTTCTCGTCGGTCAAAGCAGCAGCCAAGAAGCCGTTCAGGCCGTAATCCTTATCGGCGCTCGACAAATCGGCCACACAACTGGAGACGCAGTGCCAATTGGTCAGGATCAAACCAATATCGGATACAAAACTGGCCGAACAGCCCGAGGACAAGCGCACAGCAGACTGTTGAACCTTGCTCAGCCACGCCTGATCGGGGGCAAAACCATGGGCCGCTTTCATTTTGGCAGCTGGAAACGCATCAAATGTCCACATGCCTTCATCGGCGAAGGCGGGGCTGGAAAAGGCTAGCGTCGCAACGCTAACAGCCATCAAGAATTTCGATTGCATCGAGATCATGTCCTTGCTGGGTGCGACGTACCATACCTCGACCCTAGATACATGTTACCGCGTTCGATCCAATCACAAAAGCCGGGGCGGGGCTCTAGAGGCAGAATATTACATCCAATGCCATGTCAGTTTCCCTTGACGCGAGCGGAAGTGGTGGGCATGGCAATGCGCAAATCCTTATAAGCCAACATGCTCAGGAGACGTTCACATGTCAGATATTCGCTTTGACGGCCAAGTCGCCATCGTAACAGGTGCCGGTGGTGGGTTGGGTAAGCAACACGCCCTCGAATTGGCCCGTCGTGGTGCCAAGGTTGTCGTCAATGATTTGGGCGGCGCGATGGACGGAACGGGCGGCAACTCCGCCGCAGCCGAAGCCGTTGTTGCAGAAATTCAAGCCTTTGGCGGCGAAGCCATCGCCAATGGTGCTTCTGTCACCGACGATGCAGGCGTGGCCAATATGGTTGCCCAAGTCATGGAAAAATGGGGCAGGATCGACATCTTGATCGCGAACGCCGGCATCTTGCGCGACAAGAGTTTCTCGAAAATGGAAATGGCTGACTTCGACGTTGTCATGAATGTTCACCTGATGGGTACGGTAAAGCCCGTCAAGGCGATGTGGGAAATCATGAAGGTCCAAAACTATGGCCGCATCGTTGTCACCACCTCGTCGAGCGGCATGTATGGCAATTTCGGTCAGACCAATTACGGCGCAGCCAAGCTGGCGCTTTATGGCTTCATGAATACGCTAAAAATCGAAGGCGCGAAGAATAACATCAAGGTTAATGCGATCAGCCCGGTTGCTGCAACCCGCATGACGGAAAACCTGATGCCGCCGCAAATGCTTGACCTTTTGAAGCCCGAATATGTCACCCCCGGCGTGATGTTTCTGGTCAGCGAAGACGCCCCAACTGGCACCGTTCTATCCGCTGGAGCTGGTGTGTTCGCCGTTGCGAAAATCTATGAGACTGACGGCATCTGCCTGAAGGATGACGGCATCACCGCTGAAGAAGTTCGCGACAATTGGGACAAGATTTGTGACCCTGCCGGTCATGAAGCCTATGAGCAGGGCGGCGGCCAAACCGGCAAGTTCATGCGCAAGCTTTCTGGCGGCTGACCCTCGCTGAAAGCCATACCTAAAACCTAATCAAACATCCCGCCGACCCGCGCCTCCCCTCTCAAGGCGCGGGCGGCTTTTATTTTGTCGATGTAGGCTTCCATTCGGTGGTCATCCAGCAGGCGCGGATTTCCAAAGACGAACGAGATAAGACCAATAATTGTATGGAAGATTTTAAAAAATGGACTGCGGTCTCGCCGCATGATTGGTTTGCCAGCACTCGTTAAAAGACGCGGGTCGCCTGTATGGCGATAGGACGTGAATATCGGCGGCGGCATGGTGGTAACTAAGTCCCAACCGTTGACCAGCCGATAATGTGGACAGACAACCAAACGGTCAAAGGAAAGGTCGCCCACCCTTGGTGCGCCAAAGGTGTGACAGGCGGCTAGGTTATCGCGCTCCAACTGTGTCGAGGCAATCTGCGCCATCGCACCGCCAAGGCTATGCCCCGTCAGATAAAGCCCCTTCGCATCTGGCACGAGGCGGTTCACATCTGCCAACACTTGAGCGCCGATCCGATCATAGGCTTTCTTAAACCCCTTATGGATTTCCACATCCCCCAAGCGCGTCTCGACCAGCACGGTCTCGCTCATCAGATTGGTCTTCCAATCGCGATAGGAATCGGTGCCTCGAAAGGCAACCACTGAAAAGTCGTCGGCGCGCACAAGGAATGCTTGGCTGCCGTCTTGGTCATAAGTTGCTAAGAGAGTAAACTCGCCCGCTTTCAATAGCTGAGACAGTTTTTCTGGATCAGTTTCATAGGCAAGGAGCGCTAGTTTCGCCATGAGTTCGGCCGTGCGCTCAGAGAAGGCGGCGCGCCAAGTTGGCAAGTTTCTGGCCTCATCGGGGCCAAGGGTAATGTGGGGTTCGGGGCGGTTCGGGGCGGTTCGCTTGCGTGTTCATAAAGCAAGTATAAACCACTTTGGGTTGTGTTGTATAGATACCCCTCAGAGCTCGGCACTGAAACAGCACCGACGCTCTGAAGGTCTATTCTCTCTTTAAAGGCCCAACACCATTTTCGCCATGATGTTGCGCTGGATTTCGTTAGACCCAGCATAGATCGAGGTCTTACGATAGTTGAAATAGGACGGGGCAACTGCCACCGCATAGTCTGGCACGGGGAATGGGTCGTTCGAGCGCCCATCCAAGATGCCCCAGCTGTCGGCGACAAACGGAATACCCGATACACCCACGGCTTCTAGTGCAAGCTCGGAGATAGCCTGCTGCATCTCGCTGCCTTTGCACTTCAGCATAGAGGATGCTGCACCAACTGACTTACCCGAAGAGAGGCCCGAGAAGATTTTCATCTCTGTCGCATCAAGGGCGTTGATCTGGATTTCCAGTTCGGCAATCTTGCGACCAAAGTCAGGGTCTTCCAGCAAGACGCGATCGCCAGACTGTTCGACAGCGGCGATGCGCTTCACCTTTTTGAGGGCATTTTTCAAGCCCGGCGCATAAGCATTGCCGCGCTCAAACTCCAACAGATATTTGGCATAGGTCCAGCCTTTGCCTTCTTCGCCGATCAGGTTTACCGCTGGCACAAACACGTCTTCATAGAAGACTTGGTTGATTTCTTGCTGCCCCTCTACCGGGCCATCCAAGGTTGGCAGGGAGCGTACGCTGATGCCCGGCGTAGTCATGTCGACCAAAATGAAACTGATGCCGTTTTGGTTCTTGGCTTCTTGGCTGGTGCGAACAAGATTGAACATCCAGTCTGCCCATTGCGCTTGGGTCGTCCAGATTTTCGAGCCGTTGAGAACATAGCCCTCAACCCCATTGCGCACAGTCTTTTCAGCCTTCATCTGAAGGCTGGCGAGGTCCGAGCCAGAGCCGGGCTCTGAATAGCCTTGGCACCACCAAATGTCCGAGGTCAGGATCTTGGGCAAGTGCTGGGCTTTTTGCTGATCATTGCCAAAGGCCATGATAACTGGGGCCACCATTTTTAGGCCCATAGGCGAAGGCGACGGGCAACCAGCGGCCGATACTTCCATATTGAAGATGTAACGCTGACTGGAAGTCCAGCCCGGCCCGCCGTGCTCAACTGGCCAATCCGGGGCGGCCCAGCCACGTGCGGCCAGCTTCTTCTGCCACTCAACTTGGCCTTCCTTGTCCAGATAGCCATTCTTGGACAAGGCCATTTTTGCCCGCAAAGCGGGCGTGTAGTTTTCAGCGATCCAGCCGCGGACTTCGGCTTGAAACGCAAGATCTTCAGAGGTGAATGCTAAATCCATGGCGGCTTATCCTAAAATACGGCTGGGCCTTGGGTCAGTTTTGGCGGAGCAGCAAGGAAGCCGCCGATTTTGGCAACCATGGCTGCCATATGCTCGGTCTTGCCATGGGCATCCAGCGCGGCTTGATCGGCATAAAGCTCCAGCATGAAATAGTCGTTTTCCGCTTTTGCGCTTTTGCACAATTGATAAACGGTCGCACCGGGCTCTTTCGCCTTCACGGTGGTGACGAATTCGGTCAGTAAGGCTTCAAATTCGGCATTCTTGCCGGCTTGGATGGTGAATTGTGCGCAGATTCCGATCATCTGGTTTTCTCCCTTAAGTCTGGTTGGTTTTCTTGGTTCTATAACACTGGTTATAAGTCGTTTGAGGCATGATGGAAGGGCAAAGGTGTTCCACGCTGCGTCAGCCGAGCCCGAGGCAGCGATAGGTTTCCGTGACCAAGCGCCCCCCCCTTGGATCACCCGCAAGATTGGGTGCCATCAGGTTCATCGCGTAAGACACACCCAGCTTGTTAACGGGGTCCGCAAAGCCAAAACTGCCGCCCCAGCCAGAGTGGCCGAAACTCGTATCGTTGGGGCCATAAAGACCATTGGCGGAGAGGATGAAGCCCGCTGCCCAGCGAACCCAGACGCCCAAGACTTTGTCCTTGCTGGCACGCCGTTGCGCAACCATGCGATCAACACTTTCAGATGAAAGGATGCGAACGCCTTCTAACTCGCCACCGCGCGCCAATGCCCCATATACGCGTGCGATTCCGCGTGCATTGGCGCTGCCGCCTGCCGCACCATTGCCAGCAGCCATCCAATCAGGTCGATTGGCTTCCAGCGGACTCATTCGCGGGCTGCCCATCGCAGATTTGACAACGGGGTCGGTCGCCGGAGGGCTTGCGGCCATCATAGGTGCCCAAGGTGCCACGATTGGCGCGCGCCGGTGATGCTGGTCATAAGGAAGACCAATCCACACATCCGCCTTCAAGGGCGTAGCCACTTCGTCGGCGAAGAAGCCCATTAGCGAGCGGCTATCTGTTCGGCGCAAAAGGGCATCAACCCAATGACCAAATACGCCAGCATTATAGGCATTGGCAGAGCCCGGGGGAAACAAGGGGGCTTGGGTTGCCAGACGCGCTGAAAAGGTCGGGATATCGAGCATCTCTTCGGTCGTGGCGGGGGTGTCCGCGCCTTGAATACCACTAGCGTGGCTCAGCAGCGTCTCCACGGTGATCGCCTCTTTGCCATTGGCGGCAAATTCTGGCCAATAAGTCGCAACAGGTGCCTGATAGTCCAAAAGGCCGCGCTCCACGGCAATTCCGATGCATAACGCAGCCATGCCTTTGGTGGTCGACCACACGTTGAAGAGATCATCTGGCCCTAAAGGCTCGCTACGGTCTTCATCGCGCACCCCACCATAGAGGTCGATGATGGTTGCGCCGTCTTGGACAACGCTGAAGGTCGCTCCAAGCTCCTCGCCACTGGCTAAGTTCTGCGCAAATGCGTCTCGAACAGGCTCAAACCCTTGCGCAACAAACCCGTGGACCACTGGTGCCTGTGACATCGCCTTCTCCCCTACTTCGTGCGCTCTCTAGGGCGCTTTTGGCCCCTCTTTGCGACACGCGGCAACAAAGGCAGGCAGTATCTGATCACGATCCACCGGCTGAGCGCGATAGTCAACGTCACCCGACGTCAAGGTAAAGTCGCTGGCTGCAAGAATTGTTTCAGCCACCCCTATCTCAGCCAAGCCAATCTTGCCTTCCACCAATTTGCGGTCCCCGGCCCGCACGCCGCCTTGGCGACGGACTTCTTTAAAAGCAAAGCTGCCTGCCTTCGTCTTCAATATCAATGTCGGTTGGGCAGATGGGGCTGGAAAGATATGCGCGCGCAGCGTGATCAGCTGTTGATCATCGCACCACAGAACCAGATCTGGTGCCGCCCCCGGCCGCGACAAGAAGGCCGCAGCCCCTGCCTTTTGCTCAACCAACCGCCAGGAGAGCGGCCCTTCGGAGCCGATGCGATCGCGCGGATTTTGATCTGTGTCGCCGGGATCGCATGCGCTGAGAGCACACACAAGCACACAGAGAGCTAGGCGCTTCATTGGCCTGTAAAGCTGGGACTACGCTTTTCTAGAATGGCATCCACACCCTCTTCATGGTCTGCCGTGTGGTGCATAAGCCCTTGGGAAGCAGCGGACAATTCCATGATGGTGTCAAACGTTGCCGTCTGGCCCTGGCGCATTAAAGCCTTGGTGACGCGCAGGGCATGGGGTGGCTGCATCGCGATTTTTTCAGCCATAGCGCGGGCCTCAGTCATCAAGGCATCGGCCTCGAGCACGCGGGAGACAAAACCAAACTCACGCGCGGTCTGCGCGTCGACCACATCGCCCGTAAACAAAAGCTCGCACGCGCGGCTCCACCCGACGATGCGGGGTGTCAGCCAAGCGCCGCCATCGCCAGGGATTAAGCCTAGCTTCAAAAAGGTCACGCCGAACTTAGCTCCGCTGGCGGCGATACGAATATCGCCCATGCAAGCTACATCACAGCCAAGCCCGATAGCGGGGCCATTCACCGCGCTGACCAATGGCACTTCCAAGTTCCAGAGTGCCTTGATGATCTTATGAATATTGCCCCGATAAGCTTCGCGAATTTCAGCCGGGCTACCGCCAAAAGCCCCTGTCCGTTCTTTCATGGCCTTCACATCGCCACCAGCAGAAAAGGCCCGCCCCTCACCTGTCAGAATCGCAGCGCGGATCGAACGATCGGCATTGATGTCGGCGCAAATGGCTTGAAACACATCACCGTCGCCGGGTTGACCTAAGGCATTCATTGCTTCGGGACGGGTGATGGTGATGGTGGCAATTGCCCCGTCTTTTTCCAGTTTCGCTACGGCCATGGGAACCTCCAAAATCAGTGTGGAAGCCGTAAAGCTAAGGGCTGTTTCTGGCAATCATCTCGAATGCCGAAGAGCGGAGACAAAACAGATTGATTTGACCCCAAGCGCGGACTCGCGCTCTATCTTTCGCCAACATAAGGGACATCTAGTATGGCGTATCTTGACCCGACACACCGTATCCTCGCGACGGGCTTTGCCTTTGGCATCACAAGCTTGTTCGCACTGCCCTCCCAAGCCCAAATCAGCGAAGTGCGCGGGGCAATCATGGCCCACAATATCGAGACAAACGTTTCCAAGAACGCAGGCAAGGAAGACGGGCCGGACGTGCAAGTCGAAGTCTTGTGGAACAGCCCAGTTTGGCTGAAATTTGCTTTTTCACCCCGCCCCGGTGTCGTTGCTTCGCTCAATACCCAAGGCGAGACCAGTTTCGCCGGCGTCGGGCTAGATTGGACCTTCCCCGTCAGCAAGAACATCACCATCGACCCTTATTTGGGCTATGTGATCCATAATGGCGATCCGCTGGAAAACCCCTATGCACCTGCCGACAGCGCGCGGCGGGCAAAATTCAATGCGGAAGAATTGGCCTTGGGCTCGCGCGATTTATTCCGCTTGGGCTTTGCCGTCGGCTATCGCCACAGCGAGTCTTGGACAAGCTATCTGGTGTATGAACACCTAAGCCACGGTCACATTCTGGGTGGCTCTAAGAACCAAGGCATCGACAATGTCGGCATACGGCTTGGACGTAACTTCTAAATCGACCTAGCCTTTGACTAGCAGGAGATGGATCGCGGTTAGATTCGTCCTAAAAGACTCAGTTGGTCTTGGTCCCAAGAGGCTTTCACCCCATAGACATCAGCCAAAGTCGAGGTGGTCAAGGCCTCGCGCGGCGGGGCTTGGATCACAAGCCTGCCTTGGTTCAGCAGGATGATCTCGTCACAGAATCGCGCGGCAAGGGCCAAATCATGCACCACAACCAAGACCGCTTGCCCGTCGCGCGCTTGGGATTGCAGCGTTGCGAGCACGTCAAAGCTGTGACCGGGGTCGAGCGCCGCGGTCGGTTCGTCGGCAATCAGTGCGGGCGCTTGGCTGGCGAGCGCGCGGGCCAAATGGACGCGCGCCAACTCCCCACCCGACAGGCTGGTGACAGAACGGTCTTCAAACCCAATGAGGGAACATCTCGCCAAAGCATCCTCGACTGCGGCTGCATCGGCGGGGCCTAGTCGCCCCATCGGCCCACCATAAGCAAAACGACCTAAACTAACGGCTTCGCGCACGGCAATCGGCCACGCCAACTTGCGTGCTTGGGGCAAGTAAGACACGCGCAAGGCCCGCTGCTTGGGTGTTAAGCTATGGCCAGGTTGGCCATCCAAATAGGCTTGCCCACCACTCAAGGGCTGGAGGCCTAAAAGCGCCCGAACGGCGGTGGTTTTTCCAGCCCCATTGGGCCCTAACAGGCCGACAAGCTTGCTAGATGTCACCTCAAAGGACACGGCGTGGAGAAGATTTGCGCCATGCACCGCAACGCTGGCATCGTGAAGCTTGAGGCTCATTGGTCTGCCTCCAACATGCGGCGGCGAACGGCAATCCAGATGAAGATGGGTGCGCCGATCAGAGCGGCGACAACGCCAAGCTTTAGTTCTTGGCCTGTGGGGGCAAGCCTCGCGATCAAATCTGCGACAACGAGAACGAGGCCACCCAACAGGGCTGCGGGTACGAGGGTCCGCGCGGGGTCATGCCCCACTAAGGGCCGCACGAGGTGGGGCGCGATGATGCCCACAAAGCCAACCGCGCCCGCGATCGAGACAGCTGCCCCGGTCAAAAGCCCGGTGCCAAGCACGACCCAGATACGCGAACGACCCACATCAAGACCCACAGCGCTGGCGGCCTCTTCGCCTAGTGTCAAAGCCCGCAGGCCCGGTGCAGCCAGACCAATCGCTATCGCCCCTGAAAGGAAGAAAGGGGAAGCAAGCAAAAGGTCTTCCAGCGAACGATTGGCGACCGAGCCCATCATCCAATTCATCATATCTGACAAGGTGAAGGGGTTTGGGGCAAGATTGAGCAGAAGCGACATAAAGGCCCCTGCGAGGCTTGAAATACCCACCCCAACCAGCACCAAGGTCACAACCGACTGCACCCGCGGTGCGATGAGAGCGAGGAGGCCCGTGGCCAGCAAAGCCCCCGCAATTGACGCTAAGGGCAACATCCAAGGCGAAAGCTGCACAAAGCCCCAATAAATCGTGATCGTGGCAAAAAGGCTCGCCATGGCCGAGACCCCGAGAACTCCCGGCTCTGCCAAGGGATTCCGCAACAGACCTTGAAGCGCTGCGCCACAGCCCGCCAGTGCCACACCGACCACAAAGGCCGCCAAGGCCCGCGGTAAGCGAATGTCCAAAACGATGAGCTCTGCTTGCGGGTCACCCAGCCCAACCAAAGCTGCCACAAGCCTCCCCATTGGCAAAGGCGTGACACCGATCAAGCAGGAAGCCGCGATTGCCAGCGCGCTAAGAGCGAGCAGCGTTAGGACTAAAGTTGGGGTATGGTTTTGAACCTTCATGGCTGCAAGTCCTGAGGCAAAGGACCGGTCTCGGCAGAAATGCTGCGACCTGTGGCGGCCATCGCCTCCATCGCATCGACCATAAACCAACCGCTACACGCCGTAGCACCACCATCAAGGCGCGCAACTGGCAGGTCGGTCAGCATTTGTCGCATCATGGGATGGCGCGCTTGGCTCCAATAATCTTGGTGCGGGCTCTGCGCCGTAAAGAAGGCCGTTACCACCATGGCCGGGCGCTCGGTCGCTAAGCGTTCTAGGGGCAGCGGGTTCCAGCCCTTTTGCGTCTGGAAATTGACGAGCCCCGCTTGACTCATCAAGCGATCAACCAGCGAGCCCGGCCCTGTCGTCACTCCGCCGGGTGTCACATAAAGCGCAGAGACCTGCGGTGCCGGCTTTAGGCCCTTTAGCCTACGATCAAAATCGGCGACCACAGCTTCGCCGCGCGCTGGCTGACCTAAAGCTTCTGCAGCGGCGCGCACATTCGTGCGTACCGCGGCGAAATCCTCACCCCAGCCAATTTGGTGGACTTTAATACCCGCTCGCTCCAGAAACGGAACAATTTGCGGCCCCCCACCATAGGAACGAACAACAACGTCGGGCTTAAGGGCCAGAATCGTTTCCGCATCCGGCCGAACTTGGTTCAAGCCCTTCGCCTCTGCGCGCATGAAAGAAAAGTCGCGCGTGGCATCGGGCGAAACCGCAAGAATATGCCCCCTGTCCGCCAGCTTGATCACAAACTGGTCCGCACAAAAATCAAGAGAGACAACGCGCAATGGGGCTCTGCCCTGTTCGTTTAGGCCCACAGGTCCTTGAGGCGGCGACGAGGAACACCCCGCCACCGCCATTAAGCACACACAAAGGACAAGCTTAGAAGCTCGCACGGAGACCTACCAATGTTTGCCGCCGGGGCGAGCCATAGCCGGTGATCGTCTCATAAACCTCATCGCCTGCATTTTCGACACGAGCAAAGACCGTCCAATGCGGATTTATCTTCTGGCTTGCGCGTAAGGTCACCAGATCATAGCCCTTGATCACAACAGTATTGCCAGCGTTGTTAAAGCTGTCGCCAACACGGGAGTAGGTGGCAGAGACATCAAGCCCAAAGTCGAACAGATAGCCGATAGTAGCTGAGCCCGTCTCCTTGGCCCGGCGCGGCAAGAGCTTTTTGAAATTAACAGAGCCACGCACTTTGTTGCGAGCGTCTAACGTCGCAAAACCAGCTGACAGGCTTAGCCGGCGCGTTGGCTTTACCTCCAGCGTGAACTCGGTGCCATCGGCCTTGGTGCGGGCAATATTGTCATAAGTCCCACTCGGACGACCGACGCAAATGGCCGCCGCATTGCCAAAGCAGGAGACAAAATCGATTTGGTTGATGGTGTCCCGCTGGAAATAGGTGAACGACCCAATTAAGCGGCGCGAAAACCAGGCCTGCTCCACCCCGATTTCAGCAGAGCTTGCTTCTTCAGGTTGCAGTTTTGCGTTCCCGAAGCTGGAGAAGAGCTGGAACGGCGTCGGGGATTTAAAGCCATCGGCTAAGGCTGCGCGAAGGATCGTGTTGCCATCATTGAGAGCGGCCGCCACGGTCGCCCGCGTGTTCAAGGCTTCGCCAAAGCTATCATGATCAGTCCAGCGGACGCCCAAAGTCGCTGTCAGCGAAGAGGTGGGCGAAGCTTGGCCTTGCAGATAGAGCGTACTTAGCTCGCTCGTTGCTCGCAAGGGGGCTGGATTGGGATTGGATACCGAGGGGCTCGCCGTGCGCAGCTTTGATTGCTCAAACTCCCCCCCGCCAACGAGTTGGAATTGGGGAGTCACATCCAAGCTTGACTGAAACTCTGCCCGCCGATTGGTGCCATTGCCGATGAAGGTGTTTTGGACTGCAAGGGTGGGATTGAGATTGATCCGGTCCGTCTGGGTCTCACTGAAGCCAAAGCGCGTGCGCGACCGGCCATCCAACAGAGCCAGATTAGCGCCAGCGTAGACAATCAATTCCTCGGTCTTTGAGCGCTCCGGCGTATCGGCCAAGGCAAAGGTCGGCGCGGGAAAGCCATCAATGCCGACATCGCTGTCCGACCAAAAGACACGGGCCTCAAGGCTCAATTGATCATTCAAAGCATAGTCGACCCGACTTTGCGCAAGCGTGTTCGTAAAGCCATCGCGTTCTTTGCCAGAAGCCGCCGAACTCACGCCGTCGGTTTCAAACTGACCTGCGGCAAGGACATACGAAAGATCGCCCACTTGGCCGCGCACGGAACCCTGCGCCCGCTGAGTATTCAAGTCACCACCTTCTAGGGTGACAGAGGCCCCAAAAGGAACGTCGCCCGAACGGGTGATGATTTGTACCACCCCGCCCATGGCTTGGCTGCCATACAGGGTAGATTGCGGCCCGCGCAGGACTTCGATCCGATCCAGATTGCCAACCAACAAATTGGCGAAGTTAAAGCCACCGCCAGGGCCGGACGGATCATTCAGCTTAACGCCGTCGATCAGCAGCACAGTCTGATCGCTTTCTGCGCCCCGGATACGAACTGTGGTCAAGCTGCCCACCCCGCCCGTGCGGCTGAAGGCAACGCCGGGAACATCGCGCAGCATGTCGATCACCGGAATGGATTGGGCGCGGGTTATGGCTGGTGCGTCGATGACAGTTACGGAGGAACCAACCCGAGAGGCATGCGTTGGTGTTCGCGTTGCTGTGACAATGATGGTTTCAGCTGTCGTCGCCTTGGAGCCCGTAGCCAGGCTTTGAGCAGCAGCTGAAGCCACGAATGCAAAGGGCGTGAGTGCCACGCTTGCGGGCACAATTAGGGTTCTTGCCAATCGGCAAAGTCTGCGTGTCATAGATTCTAGTTGGCCGCTGATCCACGGCCAATCCTCCTTGCGTGCAAGAGTGGCGGGTACGCACCACGCGCCCCACGTCCTGCAGTCGTTGCATCGGAGGTAAACTCCGGCCTCCCCGCTGACCCTGGCAGGACGGACGAACGACGGCGATGGCAGGTCTCCCGACTTACGGGTCACGGCTTTGTTTCGGCCTTCCCGAACCCATTAGGGGCCCAGTGGCACATCTTGGCATCGGCCAAGAGAAACGCGGCTATCCGCTTACGGTCGCAGGCACGGCTGCTGATTTGAGGGCTAACCCTCGCACAACATTCCCTTTTCACCCCAGTTTCCTGAGGCACCATCTAACTATTAGGTTATCAGCAAGCGCTGGCTTTAACAAGCGCAACCTCCTGCCACGGAGGCGCGACAGGAGGCTGTGGCAGGCTATTTGCGCGCAGACGTCATCGCGATGATGGATATGAGAACGATGGCCGCAGCCAAGGAGACAGCCATAACCGTGGTCATCCCTTTGACGCGGACGCCTTGGCGCGCTTCGTCGCCAGTTTTTACGATGGGAGGGTCTTCGATCATAATCGCCTCCTAAATGCTGACCGCGCCGTCGGTCCATTTTTGATCCGCGGTGCCCGTCAAATCAAAGGAGCGATCTGGCCCATTGGCCAGTTCTTCATCTGTTAGGTTGACGACATAGCCATCGGGCAATTCTCGGAAGGTCAAAAGGCCCCAAGCAATCGGATACCCCTCCTCACCCAGCCCCATGAACCCACCAAAATTCATGACCGCATACGCCACTTGGCCCGTGCGCTTATTGATCATGATGTGCTTGATCGTGCCAATCCGGTCGCCTGAAGGCCTGTAGACACCGACGCCTTCAACCTTAGAACTGGAGATCAGGATCGCATCGGTTTGTTCGACGATTTTATTGATGTTCTCTTCTTGCATGACGGGTTCCAGTTCAATGTGGGAGAACCAGTCAAACGCGTGAGGCCAGTGGGGGTTCCGGTGGGTGAGGTCAGCTTTGTAGGGTGCCGTCCGAATTGACTTCACTGTGGCTCTGCAAGACGGCCAAGCTGTCGCCTAGGTTTGGGTAATTGCTCGCTTCAGCGGGAGTGCAGTCTTCAGGCTATGGACAAGTCATAGCCCTCAGGCTATACTCCATAAATGACTTGGACCGTCATTTTTCACATCGAGTTCGATCCCGAGTTCGATCAGCTTCCTGATGCGGTGCAGGACGGGCTGCTTGCGGCAGCTGGCGTCCTGAAAATTTATGGCCCAACTTTGGGCAGACCACATGCAGATACATTGTCGGGCTCCAAGTTCAAGAACATGAAAGAGCTGCGCTTTTCGGCCGATAATGGCGTATGGCGCGTCGCCTTTGCTTTCGACACGGAACGTCAAGCAATTGTTCTCGTTGCGGGGGACAAGAGTGGCGTTTCGCAAAAGCGGTTTTACAAAGCTCTGATCGACAAAGCAGATGCTGGTGGGCGGACTTTGGACGATGTGATGGCAACTTTGCCTGCGCCACGCCGACAAGCGATTGAAACAAGTGTCGCTGCGACCGTTCGCGAAATCGAAGGCCTAAAAGCGCTTCGGCAGCTGACCCGTCACAGCCAAGAGCAGCTGACCCGTCACAGCCAAGAGCAGATCGCCCAAAGCTTGGGCGTCAAGCAGCCGTCGGTTTTAAAGATCGAGCGACAAACAGACCTTTATCTTTCAACCTTGCGGCGGTTTGTGGAGGCAGCCGGAGGCAAGCTAGAATTACGCGTAGAATTGCCGGGGTCGGAGCCGATCCTGCTCATTGGGCTGGGCGAAATTAGGGGTGAACAGGT
>JBEAVQ010000121.1:0-6829 GCA_041160865.1 Pseudomonadota bacterium
GTGTTATAAGCCACCAAACACCGCGCTGTTTGCCACGAAAAGCGGTCAGTTTCGCTACTGCGGCGGTCAACCGGGACAGAAAAGCGGACAGCCAACTTCAAGAAATGTTCACTGCTCACAACCGCCGCCTCAGGGCCAACCTTTCACCCCATCTGTCCGCAAACATCAATTGTGAATCTTGTTCTATGGTCTGCTTTGCGCCAAACTAGGTCAATAACGAGCAATTCTCTAAAGCCCGAAAGCGGACACTTATCTGGCCAAAACATGGGAGCACGTTCCACCAAAATCTTTCGTTGGCGTTGCCTACTTCAGCTTTTCACTTTCAGTTTGAATGGCGCGAGAACAGTCTTCAAGCTTCTGATATTTTATGATGTTTTCCCGCTCAACTTCAGTGTTATAGTCTAATTCAGGGCCGACATAACCGTACAGCGCCGCTAAACAGGCCCCGATTTGCCCCTCGACGAGGGCTTCAGGCCAATCCTCGGCAACGAAACAAAGAACCTTTCGGTTCTCTTTGTTATAGATCAGGATGCTTCCCATTACTGGCATTTTACCGTCAATCGGCTTTAGGAACGAAATGGTCCTTGAACGCTTTCTCCCCAGGCGCTCGGCTTCGATATTGCTGGTTTCCAGACGAAGAGACTTTAGTGTGCGCTCCCATTGTGCGTTCGGCGTGGGCGAAGCACTCGTGTCACCTGCAGCCACAGGTTGCCTCGAACCACGCGAAAGCAGGAATCTCGCGTAAAAATGACCTACTGGAATTTGGTGATCTAAATCCCATGCTTGACGAAAAATTCTCTCTACTTGGACTCCAAATTGTTTTTGCGTTTCAGTTGCTTTAAATGAGAAAGGAACAACAAATATGTCTGCATCCGTCGGTGTTCCGATCGGCAAAAGAAACGCCTGTGTTTGTGGCGTTATCCTGACGAGCAAATTGTTCCCAACCTTTGGCGCTTTTGGAGGCGCGGCAAACCATGCGACAGTTGGAACATCATTTCGACCCGCATAGATAAAGTGTTCGGCGGAACCCTCACAAATCGCGGAGAATGGTGGCAGGGGAATCCCGTCCGCGCGGCAACTCGCGACGATCAGGGCAGCCGCCGTACAGATACAAAGTCTGGAAAGTTCCGATTTAACCATTCCAAGTTAACCTTAAATCCAAGCAACACACCAGCTAAACTGTGGCCTACTCCGAACATCATTTAGAGGTAAAGGCCGAAGTTAAGGCTAACTCGAGTGTTGTAGGCTCATACATTCCTGTGCGACCGTCTAAACTGCAATAGGCTGGGCCCTATTAAAAGGGATAAGCCGGTATCTAGCCCCACACCAGCCAGTCCAGACCATGGGCGATCGGCTGTGCTTCTTGCAAAAGCCGTCGTTGCCTGACGCGCCACAGCCTTCCATTCCGCAACAGGGGGGCTCCAAAGCAGGCGGGGGCAGCGGATAACCTTGGCTGTTTAGTAGACCAAGTCCGCATACCAAACGGGCTTGGAACAACAGTCAGGAAGCATCACTGGACACCAGGGTTAGGACCGCCCGCTTCCCGCGCCGACAAAGCACTGCGTTATCGTGGCTGCGGTTCGCGGTTTGATAATCTAGTGGCAGCAAAGGCTTTACAGGTTGAAGTCTACTGCATATCGTCTAGCAATGAACCGAGTGATCCTTGCCGCGCTATCTGCCATTTCACTTCTCTGTGCGACTGACGCGACGGCGCAGCGCCCAGAGTTGACGACGCATGATGTCGCGAACTGCCGATCCGAATCCGACCTCGCGATTTGTTTACTTGGTGTCCGAGCTCGTGACTGGTCGTTTCGCGATAAACCCGAATTTGCGCACGCACCCGATGTCTTGGCGCAACTAGACCGATGGAGGCCGTCTTCTGCCGATCCGGACAGCAGCCCAGGCAGAGCCTATTACGAGGCATCTATACGCCCATTACTAGAGTCACAGTCATTGGTGATCTCTGTCTTAGAAGCAGATCAGCGCGGCACTGAACCGGTTACCGCACTCCTTCCCCTAACTAATTTTGGACGGGATATCAGACCCCAATCTTTCATTTTTGGCCAGATCGTGACGGCGGGCGGAGAAAGGTTACGCGTCATCGGGTTGCAAGAGATTTGGGATGCTTATGCCCAAAGCATTGGACGGGGGCGAATTGCCGGACAATCCAAGGCGACACCGCCCAGTCGTGGGCTGGCAGTCGCGGTCCTAACTGCTTGGGAGCAAGAGATCGTCAATTTCCACCGTAGTGGCGAAGCAGCCCGGTCTGAGTCAGACTTGTCGATTATGTCGCTGGCTGACGCATTCGGCATTATGGGTGATCTAGACGCTTTGAAACGACTAGATAGAATTGAGCGCGGGATCGACCGCGCTGTTCGTCTTGAGATTTTGATGGCGGCGGGTAGTCTCGACGAGGCAACAGATATCGCAACCATGAGAACTAAGGCGGGCACCAAAGCCGAGCACCAGCTTTGGGAGCAGTCATGGAAACTGGTCGAGGCGGCGAAGAAGGCTGGGCGAGGTGATTTGGCTGTTCGCGTGGCCCGAGAAATGCTCAAATCGACAGGGCGAACTGAACTCGACTGGCCTCGCGCGGCGCTTGTAATCGCCTCTTTTGCTTCCGCACCCGAAGCAATAGCAATGGCCGAAGACTTCGACCAAAAAGCAAGAGCGACAACCAACCGAAATTCAACTTCGGCTTCTAACAGCCGCGTCGCCGTCAGCGCTGTGGCAGCCGTGGCAGCGTGGACGGCGTTGGGTGAGACGGCTCGAGCGGATTCTCTGATTCAGTTATGGCGACCACGCGGCGTGGCATGGCCGTCAAATTATATTTGCGCAGGTAATTGGTCGGGCTGCGCCGACAGCACCGTGATTGAAATGCTGCGTCGCTCCAATCGACTGATGGAAGGGTTCGATGATCTGAGACTGACGGCTGAAACAGCCATCGTGGCCGATCTGAGCGACGGTCGCGGGCTTTCGCGATTGGATGCCTTTCTCGCTAAAGAAAGCACACCTGAACAGCGCGAAAGGGCGCTAGCAGCCTGCGCCGAATGGGCAGTTAAGAACAGCGATCTTGCAGTCGCAACTTCGTGCGCAAAACGCCTGCAAGAGAGCGCAGCTTCTCGTGGCCTAAGTGCGGATGAAGCGAGAATCCTCGAGCGAGATGGCGAGGCCCGCTCGCTTACAAGTGGTGTCTACATCGCGGCGCGGCGCTGTCTGGCGGTCGCGGCCGCGGCAGCCAAGAAAAACGAAATGGACCTTACCCGTGACATGGTTGGGTGCGCGCTTGAACTTTGGGGTTCGGTGCCTTCGACACGATGGGACTTCTTTGACACCTTATTGACAACCGATGTGGGAACAGCGCTCCTAAGGGAGCAAGGAAGATTATGATCGGCGAAATCGGCAGCGGCAGATCGCGCCTCGTAGCTATTCAGGTCAGGCAACTGTTCAGAAAGCTGCTCGAGTGGCCCTTCGCCTAAGCGACGGTGTCATACAAAAAAGGGTGGGCTCACTCGGGTCACATCTTCTTTCCAGAGCGCCCACCTTTGGCCTTCAAAAACCCTTGCACTGCACATAAAGAATGACTTAAGGTGTGCATACAAACGTCATAGGCCTAACTACATCCCAAATGACTTGGTTTCAGAATAATCCCACTAGAGCTTTTTAGGGGACATTTTATGAGTTCAGCACTTTCGTTAGCACGGCAAACTCCAATTGGCGCATTCCATGCAGGGGAGAAAGCCGTCAGGTTGATAGAGGTCACTCGAGGGGTACTCAAGATTGTCCTAACTATGCTTCTTGGAGTCGGATATTCATCAAGCGCAATGGCTCAACCCTTTGCAAACGTGCCAGCGCCGAAGCTTGGCCCCGTCTCACTTGGTATGAGTTTGGAAGAAGTTGAAACTGCATTGCCAACGGCCACTTGGCGTGTCGAGTCACGGTTGCCTAGTGGAAAACCGAGCCGCTTTGTTGCAGATAATGCGCTTGAATGGGCTGGTGACAAGGCAAATGTCACTTTGGCATCGACTTATTACAAACGTCAAATTTTACTAAACACTCTGGCTAATGAAACGAACGCACAATCTTGTTTGGAACGCGCCAAAAACTGGTCTGTCAAACTGGCTGATACAAGCGGGGCTTTGGTTATCGACCGCCCAACAGATAATTCTGAAAACATACTCGTGGGACAAAGCGGCCTTGCGCAGCTATCTGCAGTTCGGGACTTTCGCTATTGGCCGACACAAAAATGGGCAAGTCGACCGCCAACAGACTTTTACTTCAGCGCAAAGCCCGAGTTCGCTCCAGCGGACAATTATGAGACAGCCGCTTTATTGACGGCGCGCTATTTATCAGACACCTGCGCTATCGAACTTGCTATGACACAGACAGTGGCACAGCCAACTGACGTTCCGGAATTACCAAATGCCTTGCAAAGGATCGTATTAAAACCGTCCATTGGGCGACGGCACTTTCTTTCCAGCAGCTTGAAAAACTGGATTCCACCACGCTGGGAGAACGGAGTTCGAAACAAGGATCGATCACCACGTGACATCTTGCCAGAAGCGGTCACGGCTCAGGTCAGATGCTTAATCAATCGACATAATGGCGTTGCCCGTCAATGTGAATTAGTGGCTGACGAACCCCCATATCCGTCAGGCGTCGTAGACGCCTTAACCAGTCTTGGCGGATCTTACAGGTTTGATACCTCTGGCCTTGGGCTTGATATTGATGACCAAGCCCCAATGCAGGTGACTTTCCCTGTCACGGTGTCGCCAGATGACATTGTCTCAACCCAGTTTCAGTTGCCAGAAACTCCACTGCAAATTCCGTTTAAACTTCCAGATAATTTTTTTGAACGTGCATTCCCGCAAGAGGCGATAGACGAGGGAATAGATGCGGAGATGCTCGTCTTGTGCCAAATTCAAAGTGATCAATCTATTGTCTGCAAGATTGACTCGTTTGCTGAAACCAACCCAAAAAAATTAGCCGAGTTGCAACGGATTTACACCCCGTCCGTGCTTAGGCTTGTGCATCAAGTAAAGGTTTGTCCAGACGGCTGTTCAGTTACGCCTCCGGTTGGGTCAGTCTTTAAAATCAGCCTTGGATTCAGGTCTGAATGATGATTGCTTGTGTTAGAAATGCGAAACCGCCTCTCTAGGACGAACTGCATAATGGAATGCACGCTACGGCGCGAAGCGCATTGCTAACAACGGACACACTGAAATGAAGTCCAAGATTTTTATAACCGCCTTTGTATCGACGATTATGGTGCCACTGACATGTGCGTCTAGCGAGAAGCCCTCTTTGATTGTTGAGAATTTCGGCGACCATGCCGTTTCGTACGCCATTCCGAATTGCGAAAACACGATCGCGAGCGCCAAAATCCATATTGTGTCGCGTACAATGTTTCAAAAATGCCCAGACGCGAGAGGCAATGATGGACTGGATTTTTATTCCATGGATACGAGGCAAAAACTAGGGCGCCTCGAAGTGGATAAAGATTCCCGAAGAACCAACATCAGCGCTGAGACATTTGTCATTGGCTCCGCGGAGAACCCGGTTGGACTTGTTGTTTACAGCACTAATCGGATGGTTGGAAACGCGTCTTTGCGTTTTGGCTTCATGGATTTGCGAACTGGCGCGGTCAGCTACCAAGACCGCTCTTTTGGAACCGACACATTCCCAATGGCTGAGCAGGTTGGTTCTTGCCTAGCAATTAGATATGCCATTTCAGGTTCGCCACTGGCTACAATGGAAATCTATGATGTAAATAGCGAGATCGATCCGGCAGATAACATGCCTAGGGTGCGTGGAAAAATTGAAGCTGACCGTGGTCAAAGCATGATGCATTGTCAATTTTTTGAAGAGGGCGAAAGCAGAACACAAAAGATTGAGGTTGAGCTTAAGTCTGGCATTTCTGAGAACGGCGAGGTTTTGGGATATGCCTACGAAAGTCTCAACTATGAGGCTAGCAGGCAGAGCTCCGGCAAAGTCTTGAACCCTCAGAAGCGATCAGAGATACGGCGAAGATGGGCAGAGTGGCCTGCGTACGTGCAGCAGGAAGTGCTGGGTCAAGACTTGCACATACGCGGCCAAAACATCTTGGCACTTCGCCCAGACAAATTCTACGAGTCCTGGACTGCACCGTTCCTGAATGTGAAAGTTGATTATGGGTCTGTAATTGATGCGAGCTATGCATTGTTGAGGCCTGTCGGAGAAAACGAACTTCGGTTCGCGATCTTAAGCCATTCATGCAAAAATTATGAATGTTATCGAAAGACGGGGCCGAATGACCTGCTGGTTGTACACTGCAAGGTTGAATGTTCCTCGAAGTCGATTGCGCGACTACCCGCAGACTACGTTGAGTTCAGGGGGAGCGACACTCGCTTGGGTAAGGCTTATCTCGTCGCGTCGTTCTTTTCAGCACCAACGACAAAACACTTTCCATATGACTTTCAAAGCAAGTTGATTGAAGTCAAAGAATAGGAGGCTTACCGGTTGATGGCTTCCTCTGACCCCGCAGCGAAGCTTTCGCAAACTGCGCAGAGAGTCTCTTCGTTTTTGAATGGCAGCTTTCGCCCCCCGCACGCCCCAAAGCAGACCAACCGCTTTCGGCCAACTATTGCCGAAATCGGACCTCTAAAGCGTCTGCTTTTTGGTGAATAGGCACATGCTCTAGTCCACCTCCATCTCACCCAGCACCCAATCAGCGGCGGCTTGTGCTTTGCTTGCTGCGGTCAAGAATGACGATGGATTGTCACTAAGGGCTTTGAGCCATCCATCAATATATGCGGCATGGTCTTCAAGGTGATCAGCGGGAAGGCCAATG
>JBEAVQ010000191.1:0-2890 GCA_041160865.1 Pseudomonadota bacterium
TTTAAGGTCGAGCCTTTGACCGACGATGTGCTGGCCGCACAACAAGCAACGGTTGACCGGTTTGCACAAATGGGGATCATACCCAAGAAGGTTATCATTCGTGATGCCGCTTGGCGCGGCTGGACAGGGTAAAAGATGGCAGCAACGGCCTCCGAAGGTCCTTTGAATCAGGCATTGCCTTGGCTGGTGCCTTTGGCATTGATCATTCTCTGGCAAGTTTCATCCAGCCTCGGCTGGCTGCCGCCCAACATTCTGCCCGCCCCGACTGCTGTCCTGCAAGCGGCATGGCTCAAACTGCAAGATGGCAGTTTAGTTGATAATCTGGGCGTCAGCTTCGCGCGCGCCATGAGCGGCCTGTTTATCGGTGGCGCGATTGGCTTCAGTCTGGGTCTACTAAATGGTCTCAGCAAGCGGGCCGAAATGCTGCTGGACCCGACGCTTCAGATGATCCGCAACATCCCCCATTTGGCCTTGATCCCCTTGGTCATCATCTGGTTCTTCCCGATCTATCTCAATACCTTGCATGGCGTCCGCAATGTCGACCCGCAATTGATCGAGATGGGCCGCATTTACGGCATGAATAATCGCACCTTGTTTTTGAAAGTCATTTTGCCAGGCGCCCTGCCCTCCATCTTCGTCGGCCTTCGCTTTGCCCTAGGTGTTATGTGGCTGACCCTGATCGTGGCGGAAACCATCGCGGCAAACTCTGGTATTGGTCATATGGCGATGGCCGCGCGCGAGTTCATGCAGACTGACATCGTCGTCTTGTCGATTGTGATTTATGCGATTTTGGGCAAGCTCGCCGATAGCGCCACCCGCGCCCTGGAACGCAAATTCCTCGCGTGGAACCCAGCCTATGGGAAGGTCTAAACCATGAGCAGCCAACCAACCGGCGGGTCACGCGTCAGCCTGAAAGATGTGAAAAAGGCATTTGGCAGCAATGTGGTGTTGCAGGGGATCGATCTTGAAATCCCTGCGGGTCAGTTTGTGTCCATAGTCGGCAAATCTGGTTGCGGGAAGTCTACCTTGTTGCGACTGATGATCGGCCTCGACCCCGTCACTGGCGGCGTCCTCGACGCCCCCGCGCTTCAGGCCCAGGCTGCGCGCATTGTATTTCAGGAGCCCCGCCTGTTGCCTTGGGCGAGTGTTAGGGACAATGTGGCTGTTGGTCTGGGCGAAGGACAATCGGGCCAAGCTGCTGATCAACAAGCCGCTGCAATCTTAGACGAAGTGGGCCTTAAGGGGCGCGAAAGCCTGTGGCCATCCCAACTTTCAGGCGGCATGCGGCAACGTGTGGCGCTTGCCCGTGCCCTGGTTTCAAAACCAACCCTATTGGCCCTGGACGAGCCCTTGGGCGCGCTGGATGCCTTGACGCGAATTGATATGCAGGCCCTGCTCGAAGGGGTGTGGCAAGACCTTGGATTTACCGCCTTGATGGTCACCCATGACGTGGGTGAGGCTGTTGCCCTTGGCGACCGCGTCATCCTGATTGATCACGGTCAGGTGGTTCTGGATTTGCCGGTTGGTCTGCCGCGTCCGCGTAAGCGTGGCACGCCGGAGTTTGCTGCCTTGGAAGGGCAAATCCTCGACAAGCTATTTGGCGATGACCCGCGCGCGCGGGATGCCCATTAGTCACGCGCTATCGGGCGGCTAAGGTCGTCTGGTTTGGACCCCACTCCTGGAGTATCGGTTATTTACAAGCTGTTTCTGGCGTCGAGATTTTTCGTTTTTCCAGGAACATCGTGACACCAAGGCCCTTGGAAAGTCATTGAAGTTGATTAAGATGCATCGGGCGGGAGTGGCCAAAGCTGTTGACAACGCTGAAGAGCCCGTCGTGATTCTTCAAGATGAAAGTTGCGCTCTCATTCTCAAATGGAGCACCGGCTTACCCGCTAGTTCTGATTGAGATCTAGCAGGTGTTGCTTGTCTTATGACTTTTTGCGTCGTTGTTGTACCTTGGCGGCTTGCTGATCTGGTGGGGTGGATGCACGATTTTTAGGCGTATCAAGCCGTGAGGATAGTCTAGGGCCGTTCACCATTTTTCGGAATCGAAAAATGGTGTAAAACTGGTCCTAAATCATAAATTTAGATCGCAACCTCGTTTTCAAGAAAACGAGACGCGATCTAGGGGCTGTTTGCGCGCTATGGGATATCCTCGCCTTACCGATCGCGCACACCATCGTGGCTCGCGGTCCCAGTCTCGCGTCATCAGTCTGGCTGCATTACAAGCCGGAAGCACGCACCCAATCTGAACCGGCCAAACATTTTAAAAAAGCATTTGCAAGCAATAGGGCGTCCCAACAAGCGCTCCAATACCAATCTGCATGGATCGGAACTCCTATTCCCAAGCTCCAAAGCCGATGAATGCGATCCGCCAACATCGTTTTTTCTATTTTTTTGAACTTATCCTGAGTTCGATAAAATTGTTCCGATTTCGAACATCAAAAATACGGGTATGGCGGCTAAAGTGCCGTCAAGGTCTGAATGACTTCGACGCCGGTAATGCGGGCGTCCGTTACCTAGAAGGAGATCGAGAATGATGGTAATGCGGGCGTCCGTTACCTAGAAGGAGATCGAGAATGATCAGCGTAAATACCAACCAAGGTGCCATGGTTGCGCTTCAAACATTGAACCGCACCAATAGCGACCTGGAAAAAACCCAGAACGCGATTTCGACAGGGTTGAAGGTTGCCTCTGCAAAAGACAATGGTGCCATCTGGGCGATTGGCAATAAATTGCGCTCAGACGTGGTTGCTTATGACCGGGTCCGTGAATCCAACGACCGTGCTTCTTCCATACTCGACACGGCTATTGCTGCTGGTGAAAGCATTATGGAACTGCTGAACGAAATGAAGGGCAAGGCCTTGGCCGGCTCACTGGCCGGTAACTC
>JBEAVQ010000031.1:0-40106 GCA_041160865.1 Pseudomonadota bacterium
GCTCCGTGAAATGAAAGCTTCGCAACGCGCAATGAAACATGTGAGTTGAAAGCCCGCATAACTGGATTTTGTGAGTGTAAGCCCTCACCCCCGTCCCCTCTCCCAAGGGGAGAGGGGCTTTCCATTAGCATCTCATATGTTCAACTGACTGGATGACACCGCTTGATACACCAAACCTAACCCCCAATTTAATAGACCCGTCCCCCCAAACCCTGTAACCACACGACAGGCCATGCCGTAGACCAGTTGAAGCGGGCAGGAAGAGGGACAAACCTATGAGATTGCGTCGAAAACTTGTTTTGGGGGCAGTTCTGATCGTCACCGGCTTGGCACTCAGCGCTGGGGGATGTGCGCTGCAACGCCTCCCCAATGTCCCCCGTGAGATTACGAGCCCGGCGGCCTCGCCCCCGGTTTTAGCAGCCTTCCGCTCTGACCCTGCGGTCCAAACCCAACAGGATTGGCAAAACCGCCGTGCACCCCTGTTGAAGGCACGCTTTCAAAGTGAAATCTATGGGGCGATGCCTGCACCTGCAGGATATGAGATCGTCTGCCGGGAGGTGCTTCAAACCCCCGAGAAAGGCGCAATCGGCACCATTGAGCAGATCACAATTGCCCTAAAGACCGCTCAAACAGGCCCTTGGAAGAACGGACACCCTGTTGTCGATCTGATTTTGATGACCCCCAAAGGCAAGGGCCCGTTCCCTGTCATCGCGGGCGGCACTTTTTGCGGCAATAACGTCCTTTTGCCAAAGCAGCAGGGTATGCGCACCACCAACATGCCGCTGCCGCAAGAATGTGGTGGAGACGCGCCCGAATTCCTGATCAAAGCCATCTTCGGTTTGCACGCCAATTCGCCACCTTGGGAAACCTTGGCTGAAAAGGGCTATGCCGTGGCTTCTTGGCATCCCGGTGACGTGGTCCCTGATGTGCCCCTAGTCGCTGAACCCTATCTGCAAGCTTTGACGCCAGTTGGCACGCCGCCAGCCCAGCGGACGGGAGCAATTACAGCTTGGGCTTGGACCTCATCGCGCATGGTCGATGTTTTGAGTGCAGACCCCCGTCTAGACCCCGCGCGGGTGATGTTATGGGGCCATTCACGGCACGGGAAAGCCGCTTTACTCTCAGCCGCCTTTGACCCAAGGCCCGCGGCGGTCTGGGCGCTTCAATCGGGCACTGCGGGGGCGGCTTTGGGCCGCGACGATGTGGGTGAGCCTGTGGCCGATATTACCGCGTCTTTTCCCCATTGGTTTGCGCCATCTTATCGCGCCTATGCAGGCAAACCTGCTGACCTCGATGTCGATCAGCACCAGTTGATTGCGCTAATAGCGCCGCGTCCTGTTTTGATCGGAACGGGGCGGCGGGACCAATGGGGTGACCCGCATGGCAGCTTCCGGGCGTTGAAGGGCGCTGACCCTGTCTATCAGCTGTTTGGCGCGCCGGCCTTTACCCAGACCAAGTTGCGAGAACCCGACGGAAAAGGCGTGTTAGCGTTTTACATGCGGCCCGGCCTACATGGCATCCATACGGAAGATTGGGACGAAGCCCTCGCGTTTTTTGATCGTACCGTTCCAAAAGCCACAACAAAGTAGCCAAACTGCCGCTTGAAACCCTGACCAATCTGCGTCACAGTCTAGAAAAATAAATGCCGCATAGGCTCAGGGAGGCATCATCATGGCCGCAGGAATTCGTGACAAGGTCGCCGTCATTGGCATGGGCTGTTCCAAGTTTGGGGAACGTTGGGATTGCGGCCCCGAAGAATTGATGGTTGAGGCCTATTTAGAGGCTATGGCCGATGCCGGGATCGAACCGACGCAATTGGATGCGGCTTGGTTTTCAACCCACATTGACGAAATCGGCACCGGCAAGGGCGGCACCCCGTTATCGATCGCGCTGCGCCTGCCCAATATTGCGGTGACGCGGGTTGAGAATTTTTGTGCTTCTGGCTCTGAGGCGTTTCGAGGCGCGGTCTATGCTGTGGCCGCAGGTGCTGCCGACATCGCGATTGCTGTCGGCGTCGAGAAACTGAAAGATACAGGCTATGGCGGCCTGCCCACTGGCAATATGGGGACTTATATTCCCCAGACCGCCCCAAATGGTTCCGCCCCCGGTAATTTCGCGCAATTGGCCAGCGCGTATCGCGCCAAGCACAATGTGTCGCGTGAAGACCTCAAACGCGCCATTGCCCATGTCTCGGTCAAGAGCCACGCCAATGGCTCAAAGAATCCCAAAGCGCATTTGCGTAATGTGGTGACCGAAGAACAAGTCATGGCAGCCCCGATGATTGCGGAGCCTTTGGGCCTGTTTGATTGCTGCGGCGTGTCTGATGGCGCTGCGGCGGCGATTGTCACGACCCCTGAAATCGCGCGTGCTTTGGGCAAGAAGGATTTGGTCTATGTGAAGGCCTTGCAGCTATCGGTGTCTAACGGGATGGAAAGCCAGCATAATTCTTGGGATGGCTCTTACTTCCACACCGCCCGCATCGCCGCGAAGAAGGCTTATCTTGAGGCTGGCATTGACCGTCCGCGTGACCAGATTTCGATGATTGAGGTCCATGATTGCTTCTCGGTTACCGAGCTTGTGACCATGGAAGACCTGTTCATCTCGCCCGAAGGGCAAGGGTGGAAAGACGTCATGAATGGCTTTTATGACGGCGATGGCCAAGTGCCGTGCCAGATTGATGGTGGCTTGAAATGCTTTGGCCATCCCATTGGTGCTTCGGGATTGCGGATGCTTTATGAAATGTATCTGCAATTGCAGGGTCGCGCAGGTGATCGCCAATTGTCCACCCCTAGTTTAGGGCTCACGCACAATCTCGGCGGGGCTCCTGCCAGCAATGTCTGCTCTGTGGCGATTATCGGCCTTTGAGCCGAGACCCGGCCGAGCGCCCTTATTCATTGCTTGGCAAGACTAGCTTACCTGAACATTAGCTGGTCAATTCTTGTGAATTGACTGCATTGATTGATGTTTAGGCTGTCAAAGTTATTGGCCAGACGCGCGTCTGGCGCTACCTACTCGCCGAAGCAAGGCGCGCTAAGCGAGTCGCAATTCATTGATAAGCGTCTGTCCTGAGGGCAGCTAAAGCACGCTATTTGTTATAAGCACCAGGGAGCTTGAGCGATGAAATTATATGGAAGTGACCTTTCCCCGTTTGTGCAGCGCGTGAAGATGCAGATTGCCGCTAAGGGTTTGGAAGTCGAGTATTTGTCCCCTCCAGGCGGCGGCATGAAAAGCGAAGAGTTTCTGGCCATCAATCCGATCGGGAAAGTTCCATGTTTGGTGACTGACAGCGGTATGTCACTGCCGGAGTCAGAGGTCATTTTGGAATATCTCGAAGATGCATTTCCAAAGCCCGCTTTGCGCCCACGAAAGCCCGAAGAGCGCGCGCAAGTGCGCTTGATCTCGCGCGTGAACGACATTTATGTGGGCCCAGCCATGGGCAAAGTGTTTGGGCTGTTGGGCCCCGGTAAGGATCCTGAAGTCGTCAAAGCCGCCATTGCTGACGTGAATACGGCACTCGGTCACCTCGAATATGTGTTGACGGGCAAAAAGCATGCGGCCGGTAATAAGTTCAGCTTGGCTGATTGCACCATCACGCCGAGCTTGTTCTTCGTAGTCAAACTCCTGCCGATCTTAGGCGTTAAGGCACCTTTGAAGAACTTCAAGAAGATCGCCAAATACTGGAAGACCCGGGAAAAAGATCCAGTGACCGTGAAGGCGATTGAAGAAATGACGGCTGAATTGAAAGCCCGCTTTGGGATGTAATTCTGCCAGCCTGTAGCTAAAAAAAGCCCGCCGAACCTCAGGTTCCGGCGGGCTTTTTGTGAAGCGCGGGTCTTACCTCAGCGCGTTGACACGGGCTTGGACATCGGTGCTGAGCGCGGCGTAAAACAAATTATAGCCTGTGATCTTATAAAAAGTGCCCAATTCGAAACGCGCCCGTGACAAAGCTGCAGGGCGGTTTACCTCGACCCACAACAAGTCATTGCGACAGATGGCGCCGGTCTCTCCGGGCAATAAGGCAGGCTCGGTGCCGCGCTCTAGACCACTGGCAGCAGCGGAGCCTCGATTGGTACTGGGTGGTGCATTGCTATGGGGTGCTGCCCCCGTCAGCGGGTTCACACAAGCAAACCGCCCCCCGCCAATGGCGCGATAGCCCATATCCGCTGTCCAGATCGTTGAACGCTCTTTCAAGATGCGCGCACCACGTTGGTCTCCACCATCGAGGTTATTGTAACTTACAAAGCAGCCGGTCTGTTTGGCGCTCTGACAGGGCTTGGGAAAGTTTGGCGCCGCACGTGAGCCTTCGAACAAAGCATTGGGTACAGGCTGATCAATCAGATAAGTCGCAGCCAACATTGGCCCCAAATCGCCTTTTTCTTGTAGGAGCCGGAGCACATGTAGGCCACCTTGCCCAAGCCCTACCAAGACAAAGGGACGCTTGGGGTTGCGGGCTTGCTGAAAGGTCAGAAAGGCGCGCGCCACATCTTCATAGGCGAGGTTGAGCGCTTCGCGGCTATCGTCCCGCTGTGACAACAGGGCGAACAGCACGGCTTGGCGATAGCGAGGGACCCAGAGAGGGCCTGCTGCGGCAAAAGGTTCAGCGTGATTGGGTAAGGCGACCTTTTCCAGCCTCGTGCGGGAAACATTGTCGGCGATATCCATGTTCCAGCCCGTATTGCCGCTCCAAGCGGTTGTGGGATGCACAATGAAGATATCGGCTTTGCCAAGGCTTGCATTGGCTCCTTGCGGGCGGAAAGCCCAAGCAGCAGCATCACTATAGTCGGGGACGGGCGGTGGTTCGTCCACTTGAAATGGTACGGCGGGCTGGATCAGTTCACGGAACAAATTATCGCGCATGAAATAGGCCGTCAGCCCAACCAACAGATTGAGGCTAATAATCCCGCCTATGATCCAACGCTGCCACTTCTTGCTCATGGGTTCAGGCCGCTATAGGTCGGCTGATCAATTGCCAATTGCGCTGAGGTAATCTCACGCAGGGCAGCCAAAAGAGCTGGATTGTCAAACGCTAAGGCACCCGATCGGATTTGCGCGCAAACTTGGCCGTTTAAAGCTTCCAAAGTGCTTGCTTCGTCATTCAGCAAAGCAGCGAACAGGGCCCGCGCGCGGGTGTCTGCTGTGGGCCCCTGGGCCATCTCGCGTTCGACCAAAGCCAAAGCATTCGCAGCTACGCGTGCGTGGAAGGCAGCTTGGCCGTTGAGTTGGGGGGCTGCAACTTGGTTCAAGAAGCCGATGACCGAGCCCAGTAATTCTTCAGAGGAGGGGGCTTCATGCATGGGGGCGACCTTCGATCAGATTGAGTAAGTCTATTTCGGCTTCAGATGCCCGCCTGCCAATCATCGCCCGCTCAATTGATGGATCGGTTTTGGTGGTAAAGGCCTGATACATGATCAAACACATGATACCCCATTTAAAACTGCCCAAGGCCTGAAACCAGTCAAGGTCCTTTGGTTCGAACAACTGGCCACCGGAGGCCTGATAGCCTGCCAGAAGCTCTTCAAGGGAGCCAAACCCCCCAACCTTTTTGTCGCGTACCCCAAAGCGCCAAGAGTTTACACAGATCCAGCCCAGATCCTCGCGCGGATCCCCTTGATGGGCCAGTTCCCAGTCTAAAACGGCGGCGAGACCGCTTTCATTGACCATCAAATTGCCATTGCGAAAATCGCCATGCACCAAGGTCGTGGGCAGGGGTGCCGGTGCATGTTGACGCAGCCACGACAAGGCCAGCTCAAATACCGGACGATCCATGTCAAAGCCGCGATAAATGGCTTCGTAGCGGCTCAATTGATCCAAGCCATGGCTTATCGGCAGGTCTGACGGCAAGTTGTCTGGCTCGACCGAATGGATTTTCGCTAAGGCTTCGCCGCATTGAAATGCCAGACGGGGGCGAGCTAGGCTGTATTCCTCATCTCGGAGGATTTTTCGGGCGATCGTTTGCCCTGCCACATGGGCCATGATGAAGGCATCGCCTAGGTCATCTTCTGGGCCGCAGACATGAATGATATCGGGGACGGGCGTGCCGGTTTGCGCGGTAGCGGCAATGATCTGCGCTTCTTTCACCAGCCCAATGGCTTCGCCCTTCGCGGCACTTTGAAACGGGGCCCGACGCAGAATGAGGTGGCACGGTGCTTCGTTAGGCACTTGGAGGCTAAAGCCCCACGTTTCCTGACTCGCCCCGCCCGACAGCCGCGTCATCTCGCGTACCTCTGCGTTTGGACCAAAGCGGGTCTGCATCAAGCGGGTGAGGGGGGTGGCCAAAGCAGTCATTCGACCACCTTGGGCAAGCTTGACGGGTTTTTCAAGTGAGGGGGATCGATCACTTTAAGCTTTAAAGACAAACACATCTTCAGGAAGCAGGCTTAGGGCAACATGTTGACCTATCTCCGGCGCGGTTTTCGCCTCAACTTGAGCGGTAATGAACGCGCCATCGCCCGTGACACCCTGCAGCTTAAGGGTCATGAAGCGGCCGACACCCCGACGATCTATGACGTTGAATTGCCCGCTGTCCGAGGCTGTGACGAGGGTTGCCTCAGGTCGGGAACAGACAACAACTGGGCCATCAAATGGGCTTTCAAAGGTGCCGAGGCGTGTCGCCACTTGGCCGTTTTGTGCCAAGCCGTCCAAACTCCAAACCGCACCCAAGGCACGCGCCGCTTCCAATGACTTCGGTGCACGATAGACGTCGCGTGGCAAACCACTCTGCAGAATGCGGCCATGCTCTATGATCGCGACTTGATCGGCAACCGCTAGGGCTTCTTCGGTATCATGGCTCACGATCAAGGCCGCAACACCGGCTTCTGCCAAGGTCGCCAGCATGCTCGATTGCAAGTCAGCGCGCAGATGCGGGTCAAGGCCGCTGAAGGGTTCATCCATCAAAATGGCGCGCGGGTTAGGGGCAAGGGCCCGCGCGAGGGCCACGCGCTGTTGCTCTCCGCCGGAGAGCTCGTGCGGGAATGCGCCGCCGCGGTTACTAAGGCCCACGCGCTCTAGCCAAGACGCCGCTAAGGCGCGCCGCTCTGGCTTACCCAAATGGCCAAGGCCAAATGCTACATTGGCTAAAGCGGTAAGATGAGGAAACAGGGCGTAATCTTGAAACACCATGCCCAAAGGCCGCTTCTCAGGCGGCACAGTGGTGCGCACGTCGCTGACCAGTCTGCCATCGGCATAGACTTCACCCGCATCCAAGCTTTCAAGCCCGGCCAAGACGCGCAGAAGCGTGCTTTTGCCAGAGCCTGATTGCCCCAGTAGAGCCAGCACTTTGCCTGCCTCTAGGCTTAGGCTCACATCATCCAGCGCCTTGACGGTTCCAAAAGTGCGGCTGAGATTGCATGCTTCAAGGGCAAATGTAATCATGATTGCCCTGCCCTTGATTTCGAAAGACCGTGTGAAAACAGGATGGTGGGGATCAAGGCTACAAGTACAATTGCAAGTGCAGGCCAAGCGGCAGCGCCTAGGCGTTCATCAGACGCATAGGCATGAGCGCGGACCGCTAAGGTATCGAGCCCAAAGGGACGCAAAATGGTTGTCGCGGGCAATTCCTTGGCGATCTCTACCGCCACAATCAGGGCCGCAGCAAAGGCTGACGGGGCAGCTAAGGGCGCTTCTAACGTCAAAAAGCGCTTGATCCGGCTGGCACCCAAAGTCTGTGCCGACTCCCGCATCGAACGGGTCGATTTTTCAAGGCCAGCGCTTAGGGGCTCGAGCCCTGCTGCAGTAAAACGCGCGGCATAGGCGTAGCAGAGAGCGACGATCGCGAGTGGTCCGCTCAAAGCTGCAACGACATGTGACCCACTCAGAGCCAAAGCTGCCAATATTCCCAAAGCGGTGACCGCGCCCGGGGTGGCATAGCCAGCAAGGCTGACCGCGCGGACAAAGGCGCTAGCTTGTGCGCTTCGCTGGCCAATAAATGCGCTAAGGCCTGCTAATACCAAGGTTGCAATGGCCCCTAACGCGCACAGTAATGCGGTAGCAGCCAGTGGCTTGCTCAAGGCACGCTCGGGCAATCCGCTCGCGATCGCGAGGTTTGCGAGATGCAGCACAGGGATGACCAAGCCCAGCGTCAAAATGACAAAGCAAAAGCCGGTGACAAGAACTTGATGCACGCCAGAGACAGGTGCCCGTTGAGGCGTGCGCCAGCGGGTCGAGCCCCCCGACACCAAGCCTGCCCGAGATTTGCGCTCGAGCCAGACGAGAAACAACACGCCAACCAGCAGCAAACAAGCAATGCGGGCTGCAGCAGCCAAATCACCCATGGAAAACCAAGCGCGAAACACGCCAATGGTCAGTGTGGAAACGCCTAGATGATCTGCGGCGCCATAATCAGCAGCAATCTCTAAGCCTGTCAGGGACGCCCCTGCCGCAATCGCCGGACGCGCCAGCGGCAAAGCCACGGTGACGAAGCGCTTCCAAGCACCAGCGCCTAACAAGCGGGCGGCTTCCAAAGCGCACACCGATTGGGCTTCAAAAGCGCCACGAGCGGCTAGATAGACATAAGGGTAGAGCGTCGTGACATAGACTAAAGTTGCGATCCAAATCCCGCGCGCGCCGGTCAAATCACCCCAAGCATAAGCGGCAACATAGGCAGGCATCGCCAAGGGCAAAGCTAATGCCCAACTCAGCACGGTCCGCCCCCAGAATTGATAGGCCGTGACGAACCAAGCGGCAATCACGCCTAAGATCGTGGCCCCCAAAGTCGCCAAGACTAACAGAGCAAGCGAGGTCAGCGCCATTTCGCCTAGAAGCACATGCGCAATATGGTCAAAACTAGCGCTTGGACGCAGGGCGGCCAACACTGTGAACAGGACTGGTAATCCTGGCACGGCGATCAAGAGTGCATAGAGCGACCAATCTTTAAGCGGTAAACCAAGCAGCTTGGCAGCGCCAAGCCTTTCCCACTCCCGCGCGGGGATGGGCCTAGTTGCCGGATCAAGTGTGGTCACTTCCAGCCCGCGCGATCAAAGACTTTCTGGGCCTCTGGTTGATTGGTACCCAAAACAGCCATCGGGGTTTGGGCTTCTTTAAAACCTGCGAGCGCTTTAAGCTCGCTATTGTCATCCATCGCACTGGTAAGGATGGGGAATTCATCATTGGCCTTGGAAAAGATTTTTTGCGCTTCTGGGCTTGCGAGGAACTCTAAAAACGCAATCGCATTGGCTTTGTTAGGGGCGTGGGCAGCGAGTGCCCCGCCTGAAATATTCACATGGGTGCCAGCACCGGCCTGATCCGGGAAGGACAAGGCAATATTGCTCGCAATCGCCTTTTCAGTGGGGTCCGTCGAGCGCTGCAAACGCACAGCATAATAATGGTTCACGATGGCAACCGCACATTTGCCTTCGGCAATGGCTTTGAGCTGATCTGTGTCTGAGCCTTCAGGTGAGCGAGCAAAATTCGCCACAACGCCCTTGGACCAGGCTTCTGCCTTGGGTACGCCCCAGTCTGCGATGAAGGACGACATCAAAGACAGATTATAAACATTGCTGGATGGGCGAACACAGATTGTGCCTTTCAGCGCAGGCTCAGCCAATTGCGCATAAGTGGCAACTTGATCTGCTTTTATCCGCACAGGGTCATAAGCGATGACGCGGGCGCGCTTAGCAAAGCCAAACCAATCCTTCTTCGGACCTTGCAAGGTGGCCGGGACAGTCGCGTCCAGCTTTGTTGATTGAACCGATTGAAACAGGCCAGCGGTTTCTGCGCGCCAGAAATTGCCAGCATCAACCAAGAGGATCACATCAGCAGGGCTCTGTGTGCCTTCAGCCTTGAGGCGCTCCAGCAGAAGGTCGCCCTTCATTTCAATGCGATTGATCGCGATACCAGTGTTTTTCTCAAACAAGTCATAGAGTTGTTCGTCCGCGTCATAATGGCGGGCTGAATAGATATTGATTTCGCCTTTAGAGCCCGCCGCGGGCTCCGACGCGCCACACCCCGCAAGGGTCAGCAAAATTGTGGATGCAGCAGCAACCGAAACAAACAGGCGGGTATGGGAGTTTTTGAGAATGGTTCGCATCATCAACTGGTATTGTCACAGCCGCAGGCATCCTGCAAGCCAAACTCACACTCAAAACCTATTTGCATGCGTGGCACAAAGTCGCGGCTTGGCTTTAGTCTCGTCGCCAAAGCCAAGCCTACGACCTTAAATCCTAAGCCTCGTCGTCGCTGATTGGGCCTAGGTGGATGGGGATTTTCATAAAGGCTGGCACATCGTTGCCAAAGGCAAGGACGTCGGGGTCCTGATCTTGTTGGCGATAGCGATCTCTGCCACCGCGATCACCCCGATCATTGCGGTCGCGCTCATTGCGGTCGCGGCCACGTGGAACTCTGCCTTGATTGTCCCGTGGACCACGGCTTTGGCGGGGTGTTTCCGAAGTATCCTGTGGGGCGAGCAATTCAAAGCCTTGCTCAACCTCATCGTCTCCGCCCAAATCAATCACCGCCATTGGGTCAGAAGCAGGTTCGCTGGGTCGGTTATCCGGTTTTGTGCGTCGGCGATTACGTCCACCACTGCTGCGGCTGCCAGTGGCTTCAGCAGCGGCTTCAAAGGGCGCATTTTCGTTTTGCTCTGCGAGTTCAGCGCCAGATTCGACGACTTCATCGGTTTCTGTATCGACTCCCGCTGGCGCGGCGGGCTTCCCACGACGCGGACGGCTGCCACCTTTGCTGGAGCCAGAGGCTGACGCGGGTCGATGATCGTCCTGGACTTTTTCTTGTGGCATACCTTCGATGTCAGCAAACTCGATCGTCGTCTTGATCAAGCTTTGCACCGCGTCCAACGCCTTGGTGTCACCCGGTGTGACGACCATAAACGCCTCACCCAAACGGCCAGCGCGCCCGGTACGACCAATACGGTGGACATAATCTTCAGCATGGCGGGGCACGTCGAAGTTAAAGACGTGGCTGACATCGGGGATGTCGAGGCCTCGGGCTGCTACATCGGAAGCCACAAGGATTTGCAGTTCATTATTGCGGAAACGGTCTAGCGTGGCTGTACGTACACTTTGTTGCAAATCGCCGTGAATAGGGGCGGCATCAAAGCCATACACTTTCAACGACTTTGCAACGATGTCGACATCGGTTTTCCGGTTACAAAACACAATACCGTTTTTCATGGTTGCCATTGCCGACTGGATCGCCGCGCGCAGGACGGCGCGTTTGGTCTTCGGGTCAGAGGAGGGGCTCTTCAACAAGCGCTGCGTGATGGTCGCGGCCGCCTGCGACTGGCGTGCAACTTCCACTTTGGCAGGGGCTTGCAAAAATTGCTCGGTTAAGCGTTTGATTTCAGGCGGCATGGTGGCCGAGAAGAACAAGGTCTGGCGGGTAAAGGGCGTCAGCTTCACGATGCGCTCAATATCCGGGATGAAGCCCATATCCAGCATCCGGTCGGCTTCGTCGATCACCAACATATTGACGCCGGTTAGCAACAGCTTGCCGCGCTCAAAATGGTCGAGCAAGCGGCCAGGCGTTGCAATCAACACGTCGACCCCTTTGGTCAAAAGTGCGTCTTGATCGCCAAAGGATACGCCACCAATTAAAAGCGCCATCGTCAGCTTGTGGTTCTTGCCGTATTTGCGGAAGTTTTCGGCGACTTGGTCTGCTAGTTCGCGGGTTGGCTCAAGAATCAGGGTGCGCGGCATGCGTGCGCGGGCACGACCTTGCGCCAAGCGCTCAATCATCGGCAGTACAAAAGCGGCTGTCTTGCCAGTGCCGGTCTGGGCGATACCCAAGACGTCGCGGCCGGCCAAGACTTCAGGAATAGCTTTCCATTGGATTGGGGTTGGTTTGGTATAGCCCGTTTCGGCGATAGCGCTTAAAAGTGGGGGCGAGAAACCCAAATCGGCAAAGGTTACGCCATCTGGAGTCTCACTAATCGGGCCGGTATCACCGGTCCCGTTATTGTCGGTCATTTTATCGTCTCACAATGTTTTGCGGCGAGGCGCCGAACATGGCGCGACTTACCCATCATCCCCCTGGATGGTGGGCTCCGTGCTGATGTCGTGAGCGTAATTGCACGTAAAGTCAATGAAGCGGACACGTTCTCGCAGATTGCGGTAAGCAATGTGTCTAATCTGACACGACGATTTGATAGGGTTTAAGGACCTAGACCCGACGGCTTAACGCAGCATAAGGCTGATCGGACTGTAAATGATGGTTGGACAAGCTGTGGCGAAGGTCGCAAACCTTGAGCCTTGGCTAAGAAAACATGAGAACAGCCTTGGAGGACGACGCGTGAGCACTACTGACGGCCACCAGATTTTCGATCCAGCGACCCACAAACCAGCGCCATTTCGCGGCGTTCTCCCTGAAATCTGGCGCTATATCTGTGCCTTATATTTAAAGCTGAGCGGATGGCGGTTGCAGGGCGATTGGCCCGATCTTCAAAAAGCGGTGATTCTCGCGGCACCTCATACCTCCAATTGGGATGGCATCTTAATGCTGGCGACGGCGGGCCAATATCGCATCACCTTGCGTTTCATGGGGAAGAAAAGTCTGACCGAGGGCCCATTTGGTGGGATTGTGAAATGGCTGGGCTGTGTGCCTGTGGATCGTTCGACCAGCAACGGCCTCGTTACTAGCATGACGACGGCTTTTGCCAATGCACGTGATTTGTTCTTGGCCATTCCTCCTGAAGCAACACGCGCGCGGGCTGAAGAATGGAAGAAGGGCTATTATCTGATCGCCCAAGCCGCCGTTGTGCCCATCGTCTTTGCTGTGATGGACTTTGCTACCAAAACCGTTCGCATCAGTGGGTCTATCAAGCCGACCGGGGATTTCGAAGCCGACTGGGCGCTGATACGCAGCCATTATGATCGCGCCGTGGGCAAGCATCCCGCTAATTTTGCGCTACCTGCCTAAATCAAATCAATGCGCTCTAAGACAGGCTCTTGTTGATAGAGCGCTTGAACGGCACTGGCGCGATAGGTCCGGCATGCGCCTTGGTTCAAATAACCCTTGTCGGTGATCTCGCCATCCTCAAGGCTAGGCGGCGTGGTCAAGAGGATGAGGCGGGTGACGCGTCTTGTCGCAGGCTGGCCTGCCCCCGCTTTCTCCAACGTTGTCTTGGCATGCGCGCGGACTTTGTCATGCCAAACCAAAGTGTCGAGGTCTTCGTCTAGGCCAGCAAGCGCGCGCGCTTTGCCGAGATTGAGAAAGGCCAATGCGCCCAATTCCTCTTGGCCTTCACCGCAGATTACGGCGTCGCTGAACAGGCCATCTGAGGCTTGGACAAGGGCAGGGCGGACAAGGCCAGCAGGCACAAAACTGCCATTGGCCAGCTTGAATTCCTCTGACAAGCGACCATCGAAAGCGAGGCCCGCTTCTGGCTGTCCTGCATCTACAAAACGAAGCGCATCGCCCAGCTTGTAGAAGCCCTCTTCATCATAGGCATCGGCGGTCTTTTCAGGCGCGTTCAGATAGCCCGGTGTAATGCCTGGACCTTTGACGCGGGCCTCAAGCTTGCTGCCTTGGGGCACAAGCTTCAAGGTGAGGCCGGGGACGGGTAGGCCGACAAGACCCATGATTTCATTGGGCCAATGCACGTTGCAGACAGTCGGCGCTGTCTCGGTGGCACCATAGCCCGCTGCCAAAGTTATCTCTTCACCGGTTTGGCGCACGGCGACCTGCTGCAGGCGGCGATAGACGTCTTGGGTCAAGGCCGCACCGCCATATTGCATGATGCGCAAATTGGCGAAGAGCGCTTGGGCTAAATCTTCATCCTGTTCCAGAGCGCTAGCCAGAAGCGTCCAGCCCAGCGGCACAGTGATGTGGTAGTTTGGTTTGACGTGCTTGATGGTGGCAATCGTGGCCGCCAGCCCATCTGCTGTTGGGGTGCCGGGATCGATCCAGAGGCTGCCGCCTGCGTGCAACAGCATATGAAGGACCGCGTTGCCGCCCAAAGAATGGCTCCACGGCAAATGATTGGCCATGATGATGCCATCTGGCCAAATTTCGGCTTCGCGCTGTTCGTCAAAGGTGGAGCGGATTTGGGCCGCGTTGATCGCCAGATTGGCGTGGGTCACCGTCACCGCTTTGGGCGAACCCGTTGAGCCGGAGGTCAAAAGATATTTGCATGCATCGCGCGGGTCGATACTGTCTAAGTCAGACGCGTCCTGTGGGTCGGCGAAGAGGTGATCGAGCGAAATTTCCCCTGCCGTGCCAAATCCATCGCCGGGCGAGATTACGGGCACGCCAACTTCTTCCGCCCAGAGTGCTGGCTTGGCAAAAGCTTGGCCCTCCATAAAGATCGCTGCTGCACCCAGCGTTCTAAGGGCTTCGTGCAAGCGTCGGGGGTCACGTGCTTTGGTCGAATAGGCGGGTGTAATCGCCGCCACGGCGAGGCCGGCCAAGGGCGCTGCATAGGTCAAAAGCGCGTGGCTGATCGAATTGGATGACGCGATGGCGATAATGCTGCCGCGTGGAAACCGTCCATAGAGCCCTGCGGCGAGCGACTGAACCAAGGTCCAGCCGTCCTCATAACTCAGATGCCGCCAAGCCCCTGCTTCAAATCCTGCAAGCCATAGCCTGCGTGGGGCAGCTTCAGCCCAGTGCGCTAAGGGCGCGACAACATTGGCAAACGCTGGACGCAATGGACGGGGGTTTGTTAGCAAGATGGTGCCATCTGCTTGACGGGTCAGATTAATCTTGACGGGGGAGATATAAGGGGCAGCACGCATGGTGCTTGATTAACTTAGACCGCCGCGTTTTGCACCTAGGCGTTGCTGCACCTAATTACCGCCGCCACGGAGGATTTGAAGCTCTGGCGCAGCCTTTTTTGCGGGCTTAGTGCGATAGGGCTTTGTCTTTAACCCGGGTGCAACCCAGCCTTCGGGGGGCTCTAGCCACTGGCTACCTTCTTGCCGCTCAGAAAACTGACTGGACGGTGGTTGCGGGGTTGTCACCATGAAACTGCGCTTGTCTGGGCTTTTTTCAAAGCGCTTCTCGAAGAAATGCTTTGGTGCATCCCCTGTTGGCGGCGGAACAAGCTCCTGCTCAACGGCAACTTCTCGCGGCACACGTGCAAACTCTTGTTCTTTCGCCTCGGTCTGAGTTGATGAGCCAAACCCAGCCGCTAGCAATGCAAAGATCAACATGCCGCAAATCCCCAATCCACACCTTCAAGCCACACCTTCAAGTAAGTGTAGCTTGCAGGCTGCATTGGGAATGTCGAGTGAAACTCTTGTAATCTTGGCTCGATTTTACCTTAAACCGTTCACAATGGCACTTTAGGCTACCTTGCGGACAAAAACGGACCCAGCCGAGTAACCTGCCCCGAATGAGCAGATGAGGCCGGTGTCGCCTGCGCCCAAGTCATCGCTGTTCTTGTGGAAGGCGATGATGGAGCCTGCAGAGGAGGTGTTGGCATAGGTATCCAGCACCGTTGGGCTTTCATCTTCAGTGGCTTCATGGCCCAGAACTTTGCCAGCAATCAGGCGGTTCATATTGGCATTGGCTTGATGCAGCCACATACGGCGCAGACCCGATGCTTCAAGGCCTAAGGTTTCCATATGCTCGATAATCATGGCCGCCACCATGGGCACCACTTCTTTAAAGACCTTCCGACCTTCTTGGACAAAGAGCTTATCCTTGGCACCAATGCCTTCTGGGGCGGTATGGTTTAAGAAGCCAAAGTTGTTGCGGATATTGTTGGAGAATTGGGTTTTGAGCTTTGTGCCTAAAATTTCCCAATGCGGCTTGTCACCGACGACATCTGCAGCCTCGATCAGAATGGCAGTGCCGACATCGCCAAAGATGAAGTGGCTGTCGCGATCTTTGAAGTTCAAATGGCCGGAGCAAATCTCAGGATTGACCACCAACACGCTGCGCGCATGACCGGCCCGGACAAAGTCTGCTGCGGTCTGAATGCCAAAGGTCGCCGAGGAACAGGCCACATTCATATCAAAGGCAAAGCCCTCAGGGTTGCAGCCGAGTGCCGCCTGAATTTCTATCGCCATCGCCGGGTAAGCGCGCTGCATGTTTGAGGCCGCACAAATGACAGCATCGACATCCATGGGCTCGCGGCCCGCGCGCTCAAGTGCTTGACGGGCAGCTCGCACGGCCAATTCTGCCAAGACCGACAGCTCTTCATTCGGCCGCTCAGGGATGCGCGGGGCCATAATGGAAGGGTCCAGAATGCCGTCCTTATTGACGACAAAGCGTGCTTTGATGCCAGAGGCTTTCTCAATGAACTCCACCGATGACGGCGTCAGCGCGGCCACTTCACCGGCTTCAATCGCGGCGGCATGCTCGGCGTTGTAGAGCTCAACATAGCGGTTGAAGCTATCGACCAATTCTTCATTCGTGATGGAATTTGGCGGCGTATAAAGGCCGGTTGCGGAGATAACTGGTTTGATTGCAGAGCTCACAGGCAGTCTTTCCCTAGCTGTTAAAGTCGTGTGGGGCGCACCTTTGGGCAGCCCGTCGAGGCTGGAGGGCAGAACCTGCATCTTACAGTCTTTAGGCGGACTCTTGAGACAATCTAATGTGAAGTCGTGCTAGGCGGTCCGAAGTCATGTGCAGACAGGGGGGAAGCATGGAGATTTATGGCGATGATCGCTCTGGCAATTGCCTGAAAGTGCGTTGGACGGCAGAGCATTTGAACCTGCCCTGTACTTGGCATGAGGTGTTGGCGCTGACTGGAGAAACGACAAAGCCAGAATTCCGCGCCCTCAATCCCTTTGGCCAAGTCCCCGTGGTCCGTTTCGACGATGGGCGGACACTGGCGCAATCTAACGCCATCATCCTCTATCTGGCCGAAGGGTCAGCGCTGGTCCCGAAAGATGCGTTTGATCGCGCCAAACTATTTGAATGGCTGTTCTGGGAGCAATATAGCCATGAGCCGGTCATCGCGGTTCGCCGGGCGAAAGTGCATCTCTTGCGCCAGACCGATGACGAGATTGATCCAAGCCTACTGCCACGTGGCCAAGTCATTCTGACCCGGATGGAAGAGCATTTGCATGGGCAAGACTGGTTTGTCGGCACCGCTTTCACCTTGGCGGATATGGCGCTGTTACCTTACACCCGTTTTGCCGATCAGGGCGGGTTTGAGCTTCACCGCTATTCCGCTATTCAGGCCTGGATCCGCCGCTGTGAAGCGTTTTTGGGTCTACCTGCCCTCTAGGGCTTGCCGCTGCGAAAACTTGTCAGCGCGGCATTGTCCCGCTAACCCAATTCCAACACCGCCTGCGCTGCCCACAGCGTAACTCATTTCAGGGACAGACCCATGCAAGATATTCTTCAAGCGCTTGAAGCCAAACGTGACAAAGCCCGTGCCGGTGGCGGCCAAAAGCGGGTTGATGCGCAACATGCTAAAGGCAAGCTGACAGCGCGTGAGCGGATTGAAATCTTGCTTGATGAAGGCAGTTTTGAAGAATTTGATATGTTCGTCGAGCATCGCTGCACCGAATTCGGGATGGATGCACAGAAGTTCCCGGGCGACGGCGTCATCACAGGTCAGGGCACGATCAATGGGCGGTTGATCTATTTGTTCTCAAAAGACTTCACTGTCTTTGGTGGATCTTTGTCGCTGACCCATGCTGCGAAGATCGTCAAAGTCCAGCAAATGGCTGCCCGCAATGGTGCGCCTGTCATCGGCTTGTTTGATGCGGGCGGCGCGCGCATTCAAGAAGGCGTTGATTCGCTGGCAGGCTATGCCGACATCTTCATGGAAAACGTCATGTCGTCTGGCGTGATCCCGCAGATTAGCGTCATCATGGGCCCTTGTGCCGGTGGCGACGTTTATTCGCCAGCTTTGACCGACTTCATCTTCATGGTGAAGGATACAAGCTATATGTTTGTGACCGGCCCGGATGTGGTCAAAACCGTCACCAACGAAGTCGTCACCGCCGAGGAATTGGGCGGGGCAAGTGTGCATGGTGCCAAATCTGGCGTGATCGACGGCAGCTTTGACAATGACTTTGACACTTTGTTCCAAATGCGCCGCTTGGTCGATTATCTGCCCTTGTCCAATCGTGAGAAGCCGCCAACCCGGCCGACCCATGATGACCCAGAGCGGGTGGAAATGAGCTTGGATAGCTTGATCCCAGCTAATCCAAATAAGCCTTATGATATGAAGGAACTGATTGAGAAGGTCGTCGATGATGGCGATTATTTCGAGATCGCCAAAGACTTTGGCAAGAATATCATCACGGCCTTTGCCCGCATTGAAGGCTCCACCGTGGGCATCGTCGCCAACCAGCCGATGAGCTTAGCAGGCGTGCTCGACATCGACTCCAGCCGCAAGGCCGCCCGCTTTGTGCGCTTCTGCGACTGTTTCAACATCCCCATCGTGACCTTTGTTGACGTGCCGGGCTTCATGCCGGGCACCAAGCAGGAATATGGCGGCTTGATCAAACATGGCGCGAAGCTGTTGTTTGCCTTTGCTGAAGCCACAGTGCCAAAAGTCACCGTCATCACGCGCAAAGCCTATGGCGGCGCCTATGATGTGATGAGCTCCAAGCATTTGCGCGGCGACGTCAATTATGCGTGGCCGACCGCAGAGATCGCCGTGATGGGTGCTAAAGGGGCGGTGGAGATCATCTTCCGCGCCGATATGGGCGACCCAGACGCGATCGCTGCGCGCACAGCCGAATATCAAGACCGCTTTGCCAATCCGTTCGTCGCAGCTCAGCGCGGCTATATTGATGACGTTATCATGCCGCACTCCACCCGCCGCCGGGTCGCCAAGGCCCTACGCGCCCTCAAGCACAAGAAGCTTGAGAACCCTTGGAAGAAGCACGACAATATTCCGTTGTAACTATGTGTGTTAAGTTGACGCGATGTCAGTTTCAGCTTTACATCTTGTTCCTGGGGAAGTGTTTCCACCCCTAAGTGGAGGCCCGTTCAAGGTTATACTCGTTGCGTCTAGTCCTGTGCCTGAGGGCTAGCGCAACATCGTCTCTGATTGGTTGATTGAATCATATTGTCTCTATTTTATCGCAACCGGGGTTGAGTGCGAAAATTGGCACTATTGTCTTGATTGGGCGAACTTAAAGGCCTGCGAGTTCCACGAGATTCCACAAGAGAGTTTCGTAATGACTACTTGGCATGCTGAGGAGCCCTTGAAGGAGGTATTGTCGTTTGCTTACGCGGCTGCGGAACATCCAGCGGTTAGCCTTGAGGAAACCTTGTTGATATCTGTCGGCGAACAACCGCCTAGCGTTGATTTGCTAGCGCTCTAGCATTCAATCGCGGTAGAGACGAACTAGACTTTTATCTGCCTTGTTCTTGTTTACATCACCGCTTCAATCAGAACCGGCACATTGGCCGCGATGGCGCGGGCAAGGGCGGTATCAAAGGCCTCAGCGGTGTCGCAAGATACCGCCTCAACCCCTTGACCTTCCGCGAGTTTGACCCAATCGAGGGTGGGCTTTTCGAGGGAGAGCATGGAGCTGGCCGCAGGGCCAGGTTGACCTGCCCCTGTGCGGCCCATTTCAATATTCAAAATGCGGTAAGAACGGTTTGCAAACACCACGGTGACGATGGGCAGGCGTTCGCGAGCCATCGTCCACAAAGCTTGCAAGGTATACATGCCAGCGCCATCGCCGGTCAGTGCAATGACTTTGCGGTCAGGGGCCGCCACTGCAGCACCCACCGCCATGGGCAAGCCTTGGCCAATTGCGCCGCCGGTTAGGAACAGCCAGTCATGTTGGGCAGCAGTTTGTGTCGCCATGAAATGGGGCAGGCCTGCGGTAACCGCATCGTCAGATATAATGGCTTGATCGGGCATGTGGCGCGCCAGAGAGGCCGCGCAGGTGTAAGGGGTAATCTTGCCAGTTGGCATGGGCTGTTCGGTGCGCGATGGCGTAGGTGGGGCCTCTGGCGCATCCAAGGCATCGGCCAAAGCGGCCAAGGCTTCAGCGGTATCTTCACTGCGGGCCGAAAGCTCGATGGTGGTGCAGCCATCTGGCACCAGTATGCTGGGCTTGCCGGGATAGGCAAAGAAGGCACAAGGCACGCCGGTGCCCGCCAAAATCATCAAATCAACGCCTGCGAGATCCTCCATCGCCATTTCAGCAAAATAAGCCATGCGGTCGGGGCCAAAGCGGCCTGCACCGCGCGCGAGCCGTCCGACAAATGTATCGCACAAAACCCGGACGCCAACGGCCTTCAAGCGGCTCATGGTTTCGAGCGCGGCTTCATCATAAAGGGCAGGGCCATTGACCAGCACCACGGGCTTTTGTGCCAATTGGATGGCGTCGGCTACGGCTTCGACTTGAGTGGGGTCAACGAGAGAGAGGCAGGGTACCGATACGCGTGGCGCATCGGGGCCAGCCGCACTCCAAGCGCTATCAGCTGGTAGGATCAGGGTCACAGGCCCTACGGGCGGCCCCATGGTTTCAACAAAGGCCTTCGCCGCCTTTTCGCCCGCTTCGCTGGCCGTTTCTACCACCCCAACCCAGCGTGAATTCGGCTTTACCAAGGTCTCAATGTCTGACGCCAAGGGGGCGTCCAAGGTGCGATGATAGGTGGCATGATCGCCCACCACATTGACCATAGGCGCATAGGCGCGCCGCGCATTATGAATATTGGCTGCGCCATTGGCATAGCCCGGGCCCAAATGCAGAAGCGTCATCGCAGGCTTGCCCGCTATACGGGCAAACCCATCCGCCGCGCCTGTCGCTACCCCTTCAAACAAACATAAGACCGAACGAATGCGCGGCTCTCGGTCGAGGGCTTGGACCAGATGCATTTCGCTGGTTCCGGGATTGGCAAAGCAGGCCGTGACCCCATGTTCAGCCAAAGTCGCCACCAATTGGTCTGCGCCGGTGCGGGTGTCGGTTTCTTCGGTCATGCTCTGCCTCATCGCTAGTTGGCCAATCCTTGCCCGACCCATAGTCTGCTGTCACGACAGCAAAACAGATCAGATGCACTTTTGGGCTGACAGGACGCCCATTGCGCGCCAAGGTGTGGGTATGACCCAAATTCACCGTATCACCCTCGCTCGCCACATCACCGGAACCCCCTCGCTGGAGGACTTTAAGCTTGAGACGTTTGAAGCCCCGCCTTTGAAGGAGGGCCAGTTTCGGGTGGAAAACAAGTTTGTTTCCGCTGATCCCGGTACAAGGTCGCGCCTGTCGGGGACGGATTCGTACGCCGGTGCTTTGAAGATTGGTGATCCGATTGATGGGTTTGCGGTTGGCCATGTGGTGGAAAGCCAAAATCCTGCCTTTGAAATCGGCCAATTGGTGACCCTAGGCTCGGGCTGGGCCAGCCAGTCTATCTCCAATGGCCGGGGCTATTGCGCCAAATTGCCAGACTTGGATGTGCCATTGTCGGCTTGGATCGGTGTCTTAGGCGTGCCCGGCATGACGGCTTGGTTTGGCTTAAAGCGCATTGGCCAGATTAAACCTGGTGACCGCGTGATTGTGACCTCTGCTGCTGGTCCCGTTGGCGCAACTGCTGGGCAGTTGGCCAAGGCTTGGGGTGCTTCGCGTGTTGTGGGTGTCGCGAGCGCGGGCGACAAGTCCGATTGGCTAAAGGCTGAGGCTGGCTTTGACGAAGTAATCGACTACCGCTCCCCCACGTTTGCGGCAGATCTTGCCGCAGCGATGCCCGAGGGTGCAGACGTGTTGTTTGATAATGTCGGCAATGCGATGATTGATACCATCTTGCCTTTGATACGCCCTTTTGGACGTATCGTGGTGTCTGGCCAAGTGGCCGACTACAACGTCGCGCTTCCAGACCGGCATGGCATTCGCAACACCGACCGCTTCATCACCCATCGTCTGAAGATGGAGGGGCTGGTGGTGTTTGACGATTTGCGCGCTTTCCCGGGAGCTCAAGCCGAAGCCGCCGCGATGATTAAAAGCGGGCAACTCAAGCTTAAAGAAGTGGTCTCTGAGGGCGTCGAAAGTCTGCCTACGGCCTTCTGTGCTTTGTTCCAACCCGGTGCCACTTTTGGCCGCCGGATTGCGCGCATTTAAGCGGGGCGAGGTCTATGGAGTTTCAGCACTATTCCCGCATCGAATTTGCCTATGACCAAGGCTATGGCCCACGTGTTCTGGTCGTTACCATCAGCGGCAATAATCCCGTCAATGGCGTCGATGAAGCGATGCACGAAGAACTGGCTCGCGTTTTCACAGACTGCCAGCGCGATCCCGATAGCGATCTGATCGTGCTGACCGGCAAGGGCCGGGTGTTCTGCGCTGGCGGTGATCTAGATTGGTTTGACGAGCAGATCAGCAATCCGGCCAGCTTTCGTGCCATTGCACCCGATGCCAAGCGGATCGTGTTGTCTCTGTTAGAACTCGAAAAGCCGATCATCTGCCGCCTGAATGGCGCAGCAGCAGGACTTGGGGCCACGATTGCTTTGATGTGCGATGTGATCATCGCCGAAGATACAGCCAAGATTGGCGACCCGCATGTGAAGGTCGGCCTCGTCGCGGGGGATGGTGGAGCTGTGATTTGGCCCGCCTTGATCGGGATAGCGCGGGCCAAGGAAATGTTGCTGACAGGGGATTTGATCTCCGGCGCAGAAGCGGCCCGTATTGGCCTTGTCAATTATGCCGTGCCGTCAGATCAGCTCGACAGCAAAGTCGCCGAAATGGCTAGCAAGATCCTTGGTAATCCACGTTGGGCTGTGCGTTGGACCAAGGTGGTTATGAATCAACAACTGCGCCAAGCCGCCAATCTGACCATGGATGCTGCTGTTGCCTATGAGACCTTGTCCAATATGGCCAAGGACCGGGCTGAAGCCGTCGCTGCCTTCAAAGAAAAGCGCAAAATGAATCTGACAGGGGAATAGAATTGCCACACGCCTTTGCCCCAGAGCCCGATCACGTCACCGAACTGCGCCACCAACTGCGCCGCTTTGTGGAGGCCAAGGCCCCACGTGAAAAGCGCCAATTGTGGGACCGTACCCATACCTGGCCGCGCGACCTGTTTGCTGAGCTTGCCGCCATGGGTATTTGCGGCCTGACGGTTGAAGAAGAATATGGTGGACTTGGCCAGGACGTCTATGCCGCTGTGGCCGTCATCGAAGAATTGTGCCGGGCAGGGGCGTTCCTCGCTGGCCCCTTTATTCATTGCGCCTTCTACGGCGGGATGAACATTTCCGAAAACGGCAATGACACGCAAAAGGCCGCCTATCTGCCCGCCTTGGCCAAAGGTGAGCTTATGTTTTGCTATGGCCTGTCTGAACCCGATGTGGGCGGAGACTTGTCCAGCGTCACCACACGCGGTGTGGTTGACGGCGACCATGTGATCATCAATGGGGCAAAGCGCTGGTGCACAGGCGCGGACTTTGCCGACTATATCTATTGCCTGATCCGCACCGAAAGCGATGAGAAGCGCAAAAACCTCGCCTTTGTGCTGATCCCGAAAGATACCCCGGGCGTGACCCTGCAACCGATAGAGCACGTCAATCTGCGCTATACGCTGTCGAGTGACGTCTATTTCGACAATGCCCGTATTCCTGTGTCCCACATCGTCGGCGGGCCTGAAAAATGGGGCAAGGGCTGGGGCATGTTGGCCGGCCGCGCACTCGATGTCGAAAAGCTTGAAATCACGGCTGTGACCTTTGGCATTGCGCAAGCCGCCGTCGAAGAGGCTTGGGCCTATGCGCAAGAGCGAGTGCAATTTGGCAAAGTCATCTCCGGCCATCAAGCTATCCGCCATGCCTTGGTAGAGGCTCGCACCAAGCTCGAGGCCTGTCGGCATATGCTCTACCACGCCGCTTGGCTCGCCACGCAGAACCTGCCTTGCGGCATCGAATCCAGCATGGCCAAACTATTCGTCGCCGACACCGCCGCCGAAATCGCCCTCATCTGCCAACGCGTGCTGGGTGCCTATGCCCTGTCCGACGCCTTCGACATGGAACGCCACGTCCGCGACCTCCTCGGCATGCGCATCGTCGGTGGGTCCAGCGACATGCAGAAGAATAACCTCGCGGGCCTTTGGGGGATGAAAGGGTAGAGTTTTAAGGTTGGTGGGTCGTGTAGGACTCGAACCTACAACCAGACCGTTATGAGCGGCCGGCTCTAACCATTGAGCTAACGACCCGTGCCATGGCGAACCAGAAGCGGGATGCGGGGAGATAGCGGTTTTTGCTGCGTCGCAAAAGCCTCATCCTCATTTGAACGCAGATCGGTCTCTTTTTTGCCCAAAGCAGTGCAGACTCTGTTCATGTTGGTTTAGGTAGAAACCAACATACCAATCTGGGAAGGGAATATATCATGCGTCAGTTTCATCGCCACACCCTCTTATCGGCACTCGCGATCAGTGCAGTGGGTTTCGTGCCCCTGTCGGCGATGGCGCAGGCCGCCCCGGCTGTAGGCGCGCCTTGCTGCGTGGCACCAGCACCGGTCACGCCGACAACTTTGAACTTCACTGTCAGCGCTGATCAGAAGAAAGCGCCAGACATGGCCAGCATGGGGGCAGGGGTCGTGACGACCGCAAAGACTGCCAAAGCCGCCATGGAAGAAAATGCGCGCAAGATGTCGGCTGCCTTTGTGGCGCTAAAAGCCGCAGGCATTGCCGACAAGGACATGCAAACCGCTGGCGTGCAGCTCAGCCCACAATATGATTACACCAATGGCACCCGCCCGCGCATTGTCGGATACCAAGCTTCGAACCGCGTGACCCTAAAGCTGCGCAAGATCGACCAAATCGGAACCGTGATGGACGCCCTTGTCGCCCAAGGCATCAACGAGATTGACGGGCCAAACTTTGGTATTGAAAATCCTGAAGGCATGCTGGACGAAGCACGCGCTGAAGCTATGGCCACCGCGATGCGCCGGGCAGAGCTTTATGCCAAGGCCGCTGGTATGCGGGTTAAGCGCATTGTCTCGATTAATGAGAGCGGTGGCTATACCCCGCCCCAACCCATGCCCATGATGATGGCACGCGCTGCGATGGCTGACTCCGCTGCACCGACACCTGTTGCTGCAGGCGAAGTAAGCTATTCGATCCAGGTCTCGCTACAAGTTGAGCTCGAGAAGTAAATCCCAGACGACAAGCTTTGAACCGCTTCCGCGCCATCACAATGTTGTGGTCATAAAAGTCTGGTCAAAGCTTGCAAACTGTTGGGTTTCCGGCTAGCGCCCCCACCATGCTTAACTTTGATCTGGTCGCCGCTAACCTCCTCTCGCCCGCTGTTATCTGTTTCGCACTAGGGGCTTTTGCTGCCTATGTGAAAAGCGATTTGCGCGTACCGCAGCAGGTTCACGAGACCATCTCGATGTACCTCTTGTTCTCGATTGGCCTAAAAGGCGGGATTGCGCTTGATAATTCGGCCGGCGCATCGATGTTGCTGCCGTTCCTGGCCACCATCTTTATGGGTGTTTTGACGCCTTTGATTGCCTTCTATGTCGCAAGACAGATCGGCAAACAAAGCATCGTCGACTCAGGTGCCATGGCCGCACACTTCGGCTCGGTTAGTGCTGTGACTTTCATGGCCGCTTTGAACTTTGCGACGCTGAGTGGATTCCAAATCGAAGGCTATCTGACTGCTCTATTGATTGTGCTGGAGGTGCCCGGCATCATCATCGGCATCGTGCTGGCGCGCCTGATGTCGGAGAACCGTACCATCAGTGTCAACCATGTGCTGCGCGAAGCAATCACCAGCAAAAGTGTCATGCTGATGGGCGGTGGTTTGCTGGTTGGTCTGTTGACTGACGCCAAAGGGATTGAAGCGGTTTCCACTGTCTTCATTACGCCTTTCCAAGGTGTCTTGGCTTTCTTCTTGTTGGAGCTCGGCGTGGTCGCTCTTAAGCGCCTGCGGGAATCGAAAGCGCCTTTGCCCTTCATGCTGGGCTTTGGCATCACCATGCCCATCCTGTTCGGAACGATTGGCCTGATTGTCGGCCATTTTGCGGGCTTCTCGGTTGGCGGTACGGCCGTTTTCGCTACTATGGCTGCTAGTGCGTCTTATATCGCTGCCCCTGCTGCGGTGCGTATGGCCATGCCAGAGGCTAATGAAGGCCTCTACCTGACCACCTCCATCAGTATCACTCTGCCGTTTAACATCATCATCGGTATTCCCGCTTATTTCGCCCTGTCGGAGATGATTAGTGGCTGGCCGACAATGGCAAGCTTGTTGCCTTAATCCGCCGCGCGCGGATCAGCCCGCACCCAGCCGCGTTCATGGTTGAATAAGTCCAGCCCACCGGTGGCAATATCAAAGCGTGCACCTTCTAGATTGAGGGTGCCTGCTGCGACTCTTTCCGCGACAAAAGGGAAGCTCAACAAGTTCGACATCGAAAGCTCCACACTGGCGCGTTCGCACGGTTCGATTTCATAGGTGTTTAAGGCCACAACGACAGGGACCAGCACATCGATCCATTGATTGACGAACCGCATCGTTTGGCCGTCTTGGCTAGCCTTTGTGCCCCAACGCCCACGGTTGATCGCAGCTTGGACGCCGCCACAGCGAGCATGGCCCATCACAAGGATCGTCTTTACCCCTAGGGCTTGGACGGCAAATTCAATCGCTGCTGAGGTTCCGTGCAAGCCTTCGCCTTGCTCAAAGGGCGGCACAAGGGCGGCCACATTGCGCACGACAAATAGCTCACCCGGCGACACGTCAAAGATTTGGCCAGGATCGGCACGAGAATCCGAGCAGGCAATCACCAACAAGCGCGGGGTTTGGCCATCGGCCAATTGTTCATAAAGTTCGCGCTGGTGCGGCCAAGCGTCCCGACGAAAACGGCTATAGCCTTCCAATAATCGATCCATCAGAAACCTATAGCCGCACCTGTCCTTGAATGGGAAGGCTTAATTGGCGCGTGTCACGTGAAGGACCGCGCCTTCAACCCCGGTCACCACCAAAACACTGCCGCTGGCTGGTTCGGTACGATCGTGGGTTTTGGCCGCCCACTCGGTGTCACCGAGACGCACCCGGCCCATGCCGCCCACAAAGTCATCAACCGCAATCGATGTTTGCCCAATATGACGCTGAAGCGGGGAGTTTAAAGTAGGGTCTTCGGATGGCGTTGTATCTGGTTTGAAAAAGCGGCGCCCCGCAACGGTCGTTGCCAATGCAAACATGGCAAAGGCAACCAATTGCAGAGGCAGGCTTGCTTCAGGGAAGATCGCGGCAAGTGCGGCGGTTAGGGCGGCCGCTGTCGCAATCCACAGCAAATAAGCCGTACCAGTTAGCAATTCAGCCGCCAATAGCGCCGCCCCAATGCCAAGCCACGTCAACGCGCCAAAGCCCGCCCAATTGCTTATAAGTGCTTCCATGGTCTTAGCCCTTCGTGGTTGGAACAGAGGTGCGGCCTTGTCCTTGACCTTGGCCTTGGGTTGCCGTGCCGGACATGGTCAATTGGCGCACGCCTTCGATTGCCGAAGCAATCGCGCTCAACTCGGTAGGCACGATCACCGTGCGTTGTTGGGGCGACGAGGCCAGTTTGCCAAAGGCTTCGACATAGGATTGGCCGAGGAAGTAATTCAGCGCATTGACGTCGCCGGCTGAGATCGCATCGGATACCATGCGCGTCGCGTTTGCTTCAGCCTCTGCTGAGCGTTCACGGCCTTCGGCGTCCCGGAAAGCAGATTCCTTACGGCCTTCAGCTTCTAAGATAACCGCTTGCTTATGGCCTTCAGCGCGCAGAATGGCCGCTGCCTTGTCGCCTTCAGCAGAGGTGATTTCGGCCCGACGCTCACGTTCGGCTTTCATTTGCTTGGCCATAGCTTCATTGAGGTCTGCGGGGGGCGACAAGTCTTTGATCTCAATCCGCACCACTTTAACACCCCAAGGGTTGGTGGCGGCATCAATGGTCTGCAACAGCCGCGCATTGATGGTATCGCGCTGAGATAGGACTTCGTCCAATTCCATTGAGCCGATCACGGTGCGCAAATTGGTTAGGGACAGATTGGTGATCGCCAAGCGCAAATCCTCGACCTCATAGGCGGCCTTGGCAGCGTCAAACACTTGGGTGAAGACCACCGCGTCGCAACGCACCATCACGTTGTCACGCGTGATCACTTCCTGACGCGGGACGTCGAGAACGCTCTCCATCATAGAAATCTTGCGGCCGATTTGGTCCATGATCGGGGTAATGAAATGAATGCCGGGGTGTAGGGTGCGCAAATAGCGACCAAAGCGCTCCAACGTATACTGGCGACCCTGTGGAACGATTTTGACAAATGTGGTGACAAAAATGACCGCCATCACAACTAAGGCGGCGGAGAACCAAAAGAATTCCATGAATTACCCTCCCAATATGAGCCAATGCCGGGGAGGCCAAAACGCGATGCCGATTACCGCTCAAAGGCCTACCCTAAATCATTGCCCGCGAAGAATATGTGTATTGCCAAACCAGATTGAAAGAGCCCACTCGCTTTCCTGTGGATAAAATGGTGGATAAATCTGGGGGTACTCTGGATACCGCTGATTCTATGCGTGAATCTAAGTTTTGCGTCACACAAAAAACTTCTTGTCAAAATAAAAATCAGGCGTACTCTTGTTTTTACAGAAGCAAGAGCGGGAGTGGAAAGTTAGCGAGGCGACAAAAGAAGAAAACGCCTTTCAATAGGTGGGGTCAACATAGTCTAATTCTAACGAATACTTCTTAAGGCGAAGCGAAAGCTATACCTAGTACTTGGGTCTGTCGCACTCAACTTGTTGAGAGCAGGCCGCACGGGGAAACCGGTGCGGCCTTTGTGCGTTTGTAGGCAAATGAGTCTGCCGTGCGGTACCCATTACTTTGGCTTTCTGGGTGTGGCGTGATGTCTGCTTCAGCTAGCAAACGATGTCTTAATCGCGCCGATAAACGCTTGAACCGTCGGTGACGGCGCTTGGGCGGCATGGGTCACCGCACTAATTGCGAAAAAAGCGTCGCCCGGAAAGGGCAGGGTCCGACATGCCCCTTTCGCGACCAAGGGGGCGGCAGCTGAGGCTGGAAGCATGGTAACAATATCAGACCTTATGGCCAGTTCGAGACAGGCACTTTGGTTCAAGATCCGGTATTTTGGAAACCCTCGCTGCCGCAATAGTTCGCGTTGCTCAAACGGCAGCGCATTTTGAAACCTACTATCAAACCCGGCGATGGCCCAATCATAAGCCAAGATGGCCTGAAGGGAGCCGTCGGTTTCTTCAATGGGATGGCCGGGCCGAAAGACGACTTGATAAGGCTCAGAAGCCAGTCTCTGGAGTTTCAGTTCGCTTCGGCTCTTCAGGCTTTCAATAGTCGTCGAATGAAACAACAAAAGATGCGCCTGCCTGCGGAGCAATCGCTCACTGGCAAGGTCTGGCGGCATGGTTTCGATTTGTACGGCCACTTGGGGATGGGTTTTGCGGAACTCCAGGAGGGCTCCATGCATCAACGTATCGATGACGGCCGGGCCGCAAATGAGGTTGAGTTGTAACTCTCCAGCAATCGCGTCGGCTCGGACCTTTTCGGAATGCGCCAGCAGATCTGAAGCATTCAGAGCCAATCGTCGGCCAGCCTCGGTCGGAATGATCGACCGGGTAGTACGATCAAACAGACGCACATCCCACTTTCCCTCTAGGCTTTGGATGCTTTTGGTCAGCGCGGAATGGGTGATCAACAACTCCTCCGCCGCGCGGGAGAAGCTGCCTAAGCGATAGACCGCTTCGAACCGTTGGATCAGGACAAGATCAATAGACATATTCCAATATATACATAATATAGGATTATTATTCAATTGTAGGCGTCGAATAGCTGGCCTAACCTCCCTTACAAACGCGATGAAGCGGGCCAGAAGCGGCACTAGGGGGAAGCGAATGACAACTACCGAGTTCATTCACGGAAACATCGGCCTTTATTCGGCGATCTTCTTTTTCACGCTGCTTGGCATCGAATTGATCGCGATCAAGCTGTTTCGCGCAAAGGGTAAAATGCCCGCCAAAGATGCCTCTTTAGGCGTTCTGACAGGTGTCTTAAGTGACCCGGTCAACGCGATGTCGGCTTTTATTACGTTGGGTATTTTATCTTTGGCTCAGCCGTTCCAATTTTACTCGTTGCCGGTGAACCCGTGGACGTTTTTGGTATGCTTCATCCTCGATGATTTGCGCTTTTATTGCCATCACCGGGTTGCCCATCGTTGTCGGTGGGTTTGGGCGATGCATGTCGTTCATCATTCCAGTCAGGAGTATAATCTTGCTGTCGCCCTCAGACAGGGCTGGACCAAGCATTTCACGGGCACCATGCTGTTCAAAGTACCGTTGGTTTTGATTGGCTTTGACCCGGTGATGGTGACCTTCTGCGGCGTCTTGAATGCTACATACCAATTCATGTTGCATACCGAGACTGTCCATAAGCTACCTCGCTGGTTTGAAGCCGTCTTCAACACGCCGTCGCACCATCGGGTGCACCATGCGACCAATCCGCAATATTTAGACGCTAATTATGCTGGGACCCTGATCATTTGGGATCGGCTCTTTGGAACCTTTGTCGCAGAAGACGAGGCGGAGCGACCTGTTTATGGCCTTGTCAAAAACTTGAACACCTTCAACTTGTTCACGATCCTGACGCATGAATATATCGGCATAGCCAAGGATGTCAGCCAACGAGGGCTAAGCCTTTTTCAGCGCTTTTGTTACATCTTTGCGCCGCCGGGCTGGAGCCATGACGGATCGCGTCTGTCTACCGCCGACATCAAAAGAGCAGCCGGTATTGGTGCAAGGTCTGTCGATCCTGTTTCCGCCGAGACCAACGCCCAATGATGCCGCTTCATTACGCACTTACCGACGGCTTGGTCTTTGTCGTCGCTGCTTGGGGGGCTTGGCACCTGATCAGGGCCGGTAAACCAATTGGGGCGCTAGGTGTGGCCTTGTTTGGGCTCGCCGCGGCCATTGGCACCGTGCGGGTCACCAGTGGGCTGATCGAGCCTCTCGCCGGGGCGCACCGGTTTGCCTCACAGTTTGGCGGGCTGCTGGGCTTGCTGCTGCTCCTATGGCAGATTTTTGAGACCACGGTCGGCCCTGTTCGCTCAGTTTATGGCGCAGTTATTTGTATAAGCGCTTTAGGGCTGGCGATTATTCTACCCGCTGCAGGCGCACCCATTTACATCCTTGCCTTAATAGGTGGGATCGCCCTTTTTGGGTTGGACCGCCTAGGCGGGAAGCCGAATATGGGTGCAGCCTTGGGCTTTGGCTTGATGCTGCCAAACGTCTTGTTTTTGCGCAAATCAAAGTTTCTAGGCCCAGACCTAAGCTGGCATCTCTTCCACATCGTCATCGCATTGTGGCTGGTGCTGACGGTGCTGGCTCTAACGCCAAAGCAGGTGGCTAAACCGGCCAACACAGCATCCACCGCGTAAGATTACGGAGGAAAGCAGTTAGGCGCTTTGGTGCCTATGAATCGTTCAGTCTCACCGCAGATGCTGCAAAAGCCTGTCGATGAATGACTGCGACGCGATCATAACAGTTGACGTGCCGTGCGTGCGCGGGCAGGAGGGCGTTTCTTGTGCCGCAATCGGATGATACCGGCCCAAGCTCATGTGTGACTGCGGGAGAGCCGATCCCCCAAAGGACCGCGCCGAAGGAGCAACCGCCCCGGAAACTCTCAGGCAAAAGGACCGCAGCTACGTCAATACGCTGGAGAGTGTTGGGCAAATAGCTCAACCGCCGAAGGAGCAAGCGGTCCCTTGAACAATCAAGGTTTCCCGCGAAAACTCTCAGGTTTTAGACAGCTGGGGCGCGCGCCAAAACGGGGGAACCCTGTGGCGTGTCGCGGACCTGTCGGAGCCTTTTAATGTCTGAAGACACTTCATTGAAAACAACACCCCTAACTGGGCTTTGGCAGGGCATGGGTGGCCGTATGGTCCCTTTTGCCGGCTATTTGATGCCCGTGCAGTTTTCAGAAGGGGTGATGAAAGAGCATGTGTGGACGCGCGAAAAGTGCGGCCTGTTTGATGTGTCCCACATGGGCCCCGCGTTTTTAAAGCTCAATGATGCAAGCTTGACTGGCGATGCCGCCCATGCGGCCATTGCGGCCTTGGTGGAAACCATTCTGCCGTGCGATGTCGCGGGCCTCGCCCGCGGTCAACTGCGCTATACCACTTTGCCGAATGCCACAGGTGGTGTGCTCGATGATTTGTTTGTCGGTCGCCCCAAGCCCGATGCCGATCAAGGTACACTTTATTTCGTCGTCAACGCAGGCTGCAAAGAACAGGACTTTGCCACTATCGCGGCGGCTTGCGCTGGCAAGGCGACGCTGACCCGGGCCGATGATCGTGCCTTAATCGCTGTCCAAGGGCCCAAAGCAGTGGATGTCATTGGCAATGTTGGCGACGGGCCAAAGCGTTTGGGCTTTATGGAATTTGCGACCGTGACGGGCCCTTATGGCGAAGTCGTCGTATCGCGCTCCGGCTATACGGGCGAAGACGGCTTTGAGGTCTTGATAGCGGCCGACAAGGCTGAAGCCTTTGTCCGCACCTTGTTGGCCGCCGCGCATGTGAAGGCGATTGGTCTTGGTGCGCGAGATAGTTTGCGCTTGGAAGCCGGCCTTTGCCTATATGGCCACGATCTTGATGAAACCACGAGCCCGATTGAAGCAGGCCTTGCTTGGACCATTCAAAGAATCCGTCGAGAGCGGGCGGACTTCCCAGGCGCTGCCCGCATTCTGAAAGAGCTTGCTGATAAGCCCGCCCGCAAGCGCGTTGGCCTCTTGCCCAAGGATAAAGCACCGGCGCGGGAAGGTGCTGAAATCCGTAATCTCGCTGGCGAGAAGGTCGGGATCGTGACCTCGGGCGGCTACGGCCCCAGTGTCGGTGGGCCAATTGCTATGGGCTATGTTGACTTGGCCTTTGCTGCCGTCGGCACCGAATTAGATTTGATCGTTCGCGATCAACCTCGCCGCTGGGTCGTCGCACCCTTGCCCTTTGTTCCTCATAATTACCACCGGAAAGGCTGAAACATGACCACCAAATATACTAAAGACCACGAATGGGTATCTGTCTCTGGCAATATCGCCACCTGTGGCATCACCGCCTATGCCGCCGAACAATTGGGCGATGTCGTGTTTGTGGAATTGCCCAATATTGGTCGGATCGTTTCCCAAGGCGATGAAGTGGCTGTGGTAGAAAGCGTGAAGGCAGCTTCGGACGTATACGCGCCCGTCTCGGGCGAAGTCGTTGACGTTAATGAAGCTCTGGCTGAGACACCAGAAGGCGTCAATGAGGCGGCAGAGACGACGGGCTGGTTCACGAAGCTGAAGTTGACCGACCCTGCAGAGCTTGATGCCCTAATGGATCGCGCGGCTTACGACGCCTATCTGGCAGGTCTTTAAGTCTCATGTATGTGCCGGTTCACAATCAGGTGGACAACCCAGAGGAAGCGTGGGCTTTCGTGAAAGCCCATCCTTTTGCGGTTCTGTGCGTCAACGGCCCAGAAGGGCCGATGATCGCGCATGTGCCATTGGTTGTTCGTTATGATGAAGCGGCCGATACCTTCGAACTTATTGGCCATGTTGCGCGCGCCAATCCCTTCCATGAAGCTGTTCCCGCTGTTGGTGGACCTTGTGTGGCTGTCTTCCGGGGTGCCGATGCTTATGTAAGCCCTTCGCTTTATCCGTCGAAGCAGATTCACGGCAAAGTGGTGCCTACATGGGCCTATTTGGCGGCAGAGGCGCGCGGGCATTTACATGTCGAAACCGATCCACGCGCAATGCGGGCCTATTTAGAGCCTGCAACAAATGAGATGGAAGCGACTGGAACTAAACCTTGGACCGTTGACGATGCGCCCGCCGATTATATCTCCAGCCTAGAGCGCGGGATTGTCGGCCTAAAAATCCGAGTGACCGCGTTGATTGCCAAACGCAAGATCAACCAAGGCAAGCCACAGGCAGATTTCCAATCCGTGCAGGAGGCATTTGCTGCCTCCGCGCATACCTCCCACCAGCTACTTTCCCTTGAAATGCAAAAAGAAAGTCAGAAAACCTGATGCGATATTTGCCTCTTACCCCTTCAGATCGTGAGCAAATGCTTGCCAAAGTTGGCGTTGCTTCGATCGAAGATTTATTCCTCGATGTTCCAGAAGTTGCACGCTTGGATGGTCCAATCCACAACTTGCCATTTGCGCAAGGCGAGTTGGCGGTTGAGCGCCACATGCAGCGCCTGTCTAACGCCAGTGTGGCAGCGGGCAGTGTACCGTTTTTCTGTGGGGCAGGGGCTTATCGCCACGCGGTGCCAGCCAGTGTTGATCATTTGATCCAGCGCTCGGAATTTCTGACTACCTATACCCCCTATCAGCCAGAAATGGCGCAAGGCACGGTGCAGACTTTGTTTGAATTCCAAAGCCAAGTGGCAGGCTTACTGGCTTGTGATGTGGCCAATGCGTCGATGTATGATGGCTCCACCGCTTGTGCAGAAGCGGTCGTGATGGCGGCCCGCGTCAGTAAGCGCACCAAAGTGGTCTTCTCGGGCGGCTTGCATCCCCATTATCGCCGCGCCGCCCGGACCTTGGCCAAGCATTCTGGTCTCGAGATTGCTGGTCTGCCGATTGCGATCAATGACGAGGCAGCCGTTTTGGCAGCGGTAGATCAAAATACCGCCTGTGTCGTGGTTCAGTGCCCGAATGTGTTTGGCACGCTGACCGATTTCACCGAGCTCGCCAAAGCGGTGCAAGCCAAGGGCGCGTTGCTGATCGCGGTCTTTACCGAAGCGGTTGCTTTTGGTCTCGTAACGCCTCCGGGGGCAATGGGCGCTGATATTGTGGCTGGTGAAGGCCAGTCGATTGGCAATAGCTTGAATTTCGGCGGTCCTTACGTCGGCCTGTTTGCTACCAAGGACAAATATGTCCGCCAAATGCCCGGGCGCTTGGCTGGTGAGACGGTGGATGCCGATGGAACGCGCGGCTTTGTATTGACGCTGTCGACACGCGAGCAACACATTCGCCGCGACAAAGCGACCAGCAATATCTGCACTAATTCAGGGCTTTGTGCCTTAGCCTTCACAATCCATATGACCCTGTTGGGCGACAAGGGTCTCAAGCATTTGGCGCAATTGAACCACGAGGCGGCCTGCGAAACTGCGGACGCCGTTTCCGCAATTGATGGTGTTGAATTGTTGAGCGAGAGCTTCTTCAATGAATTCGCGGTGCGCTTGCCAGGTGATGCCGCCAAGGCAGTCGACGCGATGGCGGCACACGGTGTGTTGGGCGGCGTGCCTTACTCGCGCCTGCGGCAAGAGCCCGGCTTTGAAAATCTGTTGCTGATTGCAGCGACGGAGACAACGACGGCTGAGGATATCGCATCCCTCGCTGATACCCTGAAGAAGGTGATTTGATCATGGCTATGAATAATGTTGGCCGCCCCACCGCAGCCGTCGCCAATGACGCTGTAGCCCCAACCACCTTTTCCGGCGCACGTGGGTTGTTACAGCCAACCTCTCTGATCTTCGAGACAGGCTCAATCGATCGTACAGGCGTTGACCTGCCACCTGTCAAGGGCGTGAAGTCGCGTCTTGGCGGTTTGGCGCGCACCACCACCACCGGCAATCCGGGCCTATCAGAGCCAGAGGCTGTGCGCCATTATGTGCGTTTGAGCCAGCGCAATTATGCCATTGATCTAGGCATGTTTCCTCTGGGCTCCTGCACTATGAAGCATAATGCGCGCTTGAACGAGAAAATGGCGCGCTTGCCGGGCTTTGCCGATGTACACCCACTACAGCCCGTCTCGACCGTACAAGGTGCCTTGAGCGTGATGGACCAGTTGTCGCATTGGTTGATCACCTTGACGGGCATGAAGGCCGTTGCCTTGTCGCCAAAGGCAGGGGCGCATGGTGAGTTGTGCGGCATGTTGGCGATCCGCGCCGCCCTCGATGCGCAAGGCCAAGCCCACCGTCGTCGGGTGCTTGTGCCTGAAAGCGCGCATGGCACCAATCCTGCGACCGCCGTGCAGTGCGGCTTCATCGTGGATGAAATCAAGGCGGCGCCCGATGGCCGCGTCGACCTCAGCGACCTCAAAACCAAACTCGGTGATGACGTTGCCGGCATCATGCTGACCAATCCGAATACGTGTGGTTTGTTTGAGCGCGATATCCGTGAGATTGCCGATTTGATCCACGCAGCTGGTGGCTATTTCTATTGCGATGGCGCAAATTTTAACGCCATTGCAGGCCGGGTACGTCCAGGCGATTTGGGCGTCGACGCGATGCACATCAATCTGCACAAGACCTTCTCCACCCCACATGGTGGCGGGGGGCCAGGTTCTGGTCCAACGGTGTTATCCGACGCGTTGGCACCTTTTGCGCCTGTGCCTTATGTGGTCACCCGCGCGGATGGAACCTTGGATCTGGTTGAGCATGAAGTTGATAGCGAGGGCGAGCCGTTTGGTCGGATGGTGGCCTTCCACGGTCAGATGGGCATGTATACCCGCGCTTTGACCTATATGTTGAGCCATGGTGCGGATGGCATCAAGCAAGCCTCAGAAGATGCCGTGCTAAACGCCAATTACGTTCAGGCTTGCTTGAAAGAGCAAATGAGCCCAGCTTTTGACGGCGTTTGTATGCACGAGGCTTTGTTTGACGATTCCTGGCTCGAAGGCACTGGCGTAACCACGCTTGATTTTGCCAAAGCCATGATCGACGAAGGTTATCACCCGATGACCATGTACTTCCCGCTGGTGGTGCATGGGGCCATGCTGATTGAGCCGACTGAAAGCGAAAGCAAGGCCAGCTTGGATGCATTTGTTGCGTCTATGACGGGTCTTGCCAAAGCAGCAAAGTCTGGCGATACGGCCCGCTTTACGGGTGCCCCATTCCATGCACCTGTGAAACGTCTGGATGAGACGCGTGCGGCCAGGAAGCCTGTGCTTAAATGGAGCCCACCTGTAGAAGCTAACAAGATCGCTGCTGAATAAGCTGATCGCTTTTGCTGGCGGACTTTGAAAAAGGGCCGTCAGCCGCCTTCCACTCGCTTGCCACGTGCTCGGGCAACTAATCTTTGGATCGGTCTATCAAAGCCAATGTGCAGAATCCACGCGGCAATAATCGCGGCTGCGAGTGCTGCGACCAGCAAGATCAGATTATCCAATGGGCCCGGGCTAGAGAAAGGCGCAGCTAGGCGGCCTAAAGCAGCAAACACTGGCACATGGATCAAATAGAGCGCGTAGGACCAATTACCCAAAGACTTAGACCATCTAGCGCTTTCATAGCCGGCTTGTTCAAGGCCCACACAGCCCCACACCAATAGCGTCGCTGGAATACCAAAGTAGAATAACCGCGGCCATTCTTGTCCGAACATCGCAGGGGCATTCTCACGCAGGGCTAGCGCACTGATTAACATCCAAAAAGCGCCAACCTGCACCAACAAACGTGGTGATGGGAAAATCCGCCGCTGGGCCACTAGGCCGACGACAGCACCAAGGATGAACTCAAGGGTCAAGGGGTGGCGGATCAGCGCCACAAACGGGTTCTCAGGGGTCGGCATGACGCTGGCAGCAGCCACAGTCACGATGGCCCAAATCGCCAATGCTGCGGGGAACCAACGCGCAGGCAGCAGCAGCATAAATCCGAATACGAGATAGAACCAAAGCTCGTGGATTAATGTCCAGCCCACTGCATGGAGGGGAAGCTCCTTGTCAGGAACCAGCAAATACGATTTCCAGAGTTCCGGGCTCGATTCATGGCTGGCATAGACCCAGTCGGGTCTGACCATCCAAACGGCCACCAGAGCCGAGAGAACCAGCCACCAAAGCGGGTAAATACGAGCGAGACGGGCAAACCAAAAGCTTGGAAGCGATGCGGCTTTGCCTTGGTCAGCGCGGGTGACCCAAACCATAACAAAGCCTGAAATGACAAAGAACAGATCAACCCCGCCAAAGCCTGCCAGCGCCCAATTGCCAAGTAAGGGCGTGCCACCGAACCGGTTTTCAATCGAATGCAAATGCGCAATCGCGACCATTAAGGCCGCGACTCCACGCAATGTTTGAATGGTAGTTAAGGAGCCGAAAGAGGGCGCTGGAGGTGTCACCAAGTCCGCCCCTTTAAACTTGTTCAGCCGAACTTACTCTCTACAGCGGCAATGCCATTGGCAACCAGCTTTTCGCCGGCCTTGCCCTTAACGCTGGCGATCAAGACATGTTCCGCCACGGCCATCGCAGCAGTGGAGGCAGCTGCGCGGACGTCAGAAATTGCTGCTTCCTCAGCCCGACGGATACGCTCTTCCGCTTGCTTGCTCCGGGCAGCAATTGAACGCTCTAGCTGGGCTTCGGCTTCAGCCTTCACGCGTACCGCATCTTCTTCTGCTTTCGCGATGATGGCGGCCGCATCGGCAACAGCCTTGGCGTGCTGGGCTTCATAAGATGCCCACAAAGCTTCAGCCTCTTGGCGCAAGCGCTTAGCTTCGTCCAACTCTTTTGAAATCTTGGCCGATTGATCATCCAATGCCTTGGTCAACATGCCAGGAACTTTGAGATAGATCATGCCACCGATAAAGGTAGTAAAGCCCAGGGCGGCGACGAGGGTCGCGTCAAATCCAAGTGCCATTATGCTGCCCCTGTGACGGATTTAACTGCTGTGTCGAGTGCTTTGGCCGTTGGCTTGATCCCGGAAACCCGTTCCACGATCGCACCGGCCAATTCGCCGACTGTTTCATTTACGCTGACCAAAGCCGCATCGCGGGAGGCCGAGATCTTCTCTTCGGCCTTAGCAATCTTGGTATTGGCCTTTTTGGTAGCAGCAGCCTCAGCTTTCGCTGCAGCTGCTTCATGAGAATGGCGGGCTTCTTCAACCGTCTTCCGAGCTTGCGCACGGGCTTCGGCCTGGGCCTTCTCAGCTTCTTGGCGCGCTGATTGCGCTGCAGCAGTTTGTTCCGCAGCAGCTTTCAGATCACCTTCAATGGCGTTTTTACGATCAGCCAAAGTCTTAGCAAAGCGTGGGATAACCACCGCTGCCAACACGATATAGAGCGCGCCAAAGGCAAGCCAGAACCAAAAGATCTGCGAAGAAAACAGGCTCGGGTCAAACGGTGGGAAGCCACCGCTTGCATGCTCGCCTGTTTTACCCGCAGCATCGACTGCGTGAGATTCGCCAGCCATATTCAAACCACTCCGGGTCTTTGATGAAAGACCAGATTAGAAATCTGGATCAGACCACGAACAACAACAAAATCGCGATCAGCAGCGAGAAGATGCCGAGCGCCTCGGTCACGGCGAACCCGAAGATCAGGTTACCGAACTGGCCTTGAGCAGCCGAAGGATTGCGCATTGCGCCTTCCAAGAAGCTGCCGAAGATGTTGCCCACGCCGATAGCGGCGCCCAACATGCCCAAGCAAGCAAGGCCTGCACCAATGTACTTTGCGGCTTCTGCGTCCATGATGAATTCTCCTGAGGTATTAAGGGACGATAAGAAAGGGGTTACTTAGTGATCGGCTGCGTGCAGCGCGTCATTGAGGTAGATACAGGTCAACATGGTGAACACATAGGCCTGCAGGAATGCAACGAGGGTTTCCAGTGCATAGAGGGCAACCGTCATAACGAAGGGCAAAATAGCCCCGACGGCACCCACGGCTCCGGTCTCTGCCATCATGGGCACGAAACCAGCAAACACTTTAACCAGAATGTGACCGGCGAGGATGTTTGCCCAGAGACGAACGGCATGTGACAGAGGACGCGAGAAGAAGGAAATGATCTCGATCGGAGTCACAATAATATAAAGCGGCCATGGAATGCCCGATGGCACGAACAGCTTGAGGAAGCCCAAGCCATTTTTAGCAAAGCCAACGATGATCACGGTGAAGAACACCAGAAGAGCCATCATAGCAGTCACAATGATTTGGCTGGTTGGCGTGAAGTTGTAGGCAAACAAGCCGACCATATTCACCGTGAAGATGAACAGGAACAGGCTCAAAACCAGTGGAAAGAACTTCTTGACGCCGTCCGAACCTGCTGAGCTGTAGAGCATGTTGTAGACAAAACTATAAGCGGTTTCGCCCAAGGTCTGCATCCGGCCAGGAACTAAAGCGGCCTTGGCAGAGCTTGCCAGCATGAAGGCAGCAGGCAGTGCGGCACCCAAGACAAGGAACAGGCTCGCGTTCGTGAACGACACATCATAGCCGGCCAACTCCATGGGGATCATGGGGGCTATCTGGAACTGGTGCATCGGATCGCTGGCCACGCCGCTTGTCTCCTGCTTCACGCGTCTTCGTCTAAGTCGTCCTTCAAGCCGGATGCTTGGGGATCAACAGGGTGGGC
>JBEAVQ010000122.1:0-6686 GCA_041160865.1 Pseudomonadota bacterium
CGATAGCGCTCCCGGCGTGCCTGCAAGAAGACGAGGCCAACTTCCTTTCTGTGGTGGGCCTCATGGACTGCGCCGTCATTGGCGACGGCTTCTCCTCGGGCCCAATGCTCTGTCCCGGGAGCTGCGGCTTCAATTTCGCCGGCCTCTTCGACCGAGACGACGGCAAAGCCGACTTCTCGCAACTCGGCATGGATGGCACGCCAGCAGGTCTGCTGACGGTCCATCAAGGCGCTGGCGACTTTATCAATGCGGGCTAATTGCTGGATCGGCGTCAGGCCATCTTGGCTGGGAGTCTTGATGCCATCGCGCACCTGCTCTCGTAGGCCAGATACGCGAACCATGTAAAATTCATCAAGGTTACTGCCGCAGATCGACAAAAACCGCAGGCGCTCCATGATGGGATGGGCATGGTTTTCAGATTCATCCAGCACGCGCGCATTAAACGCCAGCCACGACAATTCGCGGTTGAGGTATCGTTGGGGATCGGGGCCGCGTACGATTGGGGACTTTGGCTTGGTCTGACGCACAGGTGCTTTGCGGGTCACCAATTGATCTGGCGTTATGGCCAAACCTTGAACCGAGGGTTCAACACCCAGTGCCGGATCGGGTTCTGTAGGTTGGGTCATAGAAGTCCTCAGCTAAGCCTTAAAAAAATCGCTGCTTTGCGCGTGCTCATCGGTCCAATCGTTTGGATAGAGAGCGCGCAGCGCACGTTGTGCTAATGACATAGGCGTTTTTAGTGAAGAAGTCGCGACTGTTTCGAGACAAGCAGTCACAGCTTTTGCAGCTTCAAAAGTCCGTGGAATCCGGGCTGCAAGATAGCTGGCTGAAGGCTCATCCAGTTTAAAGCCTTTTGCTGCAGCATAGCGGACGATGAGTTGCGCCAATAATTCTTGCTCTGGTGCCTTCAAAGATTCTGTGGCTATCGCCTTCAAGCGGGATTGTAGGTCAGCCAAGCCAAAGGGCCATTGCGATGGCGGTTGTCGGGATAACAATAAAACTGCCCCTCCCTCCCGTTCAAGGCGCGATAATAGCGCAAACAAAGCGGTCTCGTCGGCTTGATCAGCCTTGTCGATCAGGGCAACCAACTTCCCCGATTCAGATGCTGTTTCAGCAAATTGGAGGGTCAGATCAGAGCCCTTGAGCACGTGAGCGGAGGCCTTTTCAGCCCAGATAGCACCCAAATGGGATTTACCAGATCCAGCCTCACCAAAAAGACAAAACACGCCACCGGGCCACGTGCGCCACTGGTCTAAAGCCGCCCGCGCACAGGCGGTTTCCTCTGAAACGACAAAGGCCTCAGCAGCATAGTTTGGTGTTCCAAAATCCAGATGCGCTTGGCTCATGGTGTTGGCTATCTTTCCAGCAGCAGATCGCATTGCCTAAACTTAAGAATCCGCGACTTTCACCACTGCACCGGCACCCTCGAGTTTCAACTCTAAGCCTGCACGCGCCAAAATGGCCTGCAAATCAGCTGGGGTGCCGTCATAGCGAAACAGGATCAGAGCACCATCAATGGAGATTGCGCTTATCGAAACTGAAAGACCCTGCAGTCGGCTCAAGGCGCTGCGCAATTTGCCCCACTCATCTATATCTGAATAGATGGCTGAGGCGCTTAGGCTGGATTGGGCTGCTTGCGTCGCCGGCGCGGCAGAGCTGGCCGCCGATTGGGCAAATACGGCTGGGGCGGAGAGGATTAGGCCCAGTCCAAGACAGGGACCAATCCATCGGGGCATAAAACCATTAAAACGTGTCTGGGTCATAAGCTCTCTATAGCGCGAATGCAGGCCAACGTGAAACACACTCTTGCGGTCTGAGCTGTTGCCGATCATAGGGCTTGCATGACTTCTGACTCACCTACGCCGCCCCGTCCTGAAGCCGCTCCCGGCACGCTGCCAGCCAATGGCCTGACCTATAAGGATGCAGGTGTTGATATTGATGCGGGCGATGCTTTGGTAAAGCGGATCGCGCCACTGGCAAAGGCAACAGCGCGTCGTGGTGCCGATGCGGCGCTCGGCGGGTTTGGTGGCCTGTTCGACCTAAAGGCGCTTGGGATGACCGATCCCATTTTGGTCTCAGGTACCGATGGCGTTGGGACCAAGCTTGAAATCGCTTTGGCCGCAGGCATTCATGACGGCATTGGCCAAGACTTGGTCGCCATGTGCGTGAATGACGTTTTGGCTCAAGGGGCTGAACCCCTCTTCTTCCTTGATTATTTTGCATGCGGCAAACTGGACCTTGAAGTCGCCACTGCCGTTATCAGCGGCATTGCGCGGGCTTGTAAAGAAGCGGGCTGTGCGTTGATTGGCGGAGAAACCGCCGAAATGCCTGGCATGTATAGTGAGGGCAAATACGACCTTGCCGGCTTCACCGTTGGCGCTGTGGAGCGTGACAAAGTCTTGCCCAAGCTCGACAGCATGCGGCCCGGCGATGTGCTGGTGGCTTTGCCCTCTTCTGGACCGCATTCCAACGGCTATTCTTTGATCCGCAAAGTTGTTGCCGTCAGTTGCCTATCTTGGGAAGCTGCAAGCCCATTTAGCGACGGGCAAACTTTGGGTCAGGCGCTTTTGACGCCGACGACCCTCTATCCAGCCGCTGCATTACCTGCGATCCGGGCCGATCTGGTTAAGGGCTTGGCCCACATCACTGGTGGTGGCTTAACCGACAATATTCCACGTATGTTGCCCAAACATCTGCTTCCCGCCTTGGATGAACAAGCTTGGACTTTGCCGCCGGTCTTCCAATGGCTGCAGGAAACAGGTAGTATTGCCGACAGTGAAATGGCGCGCACCTTCAATTGCGGCATTGGCTTGGTTGCCAGCGTTGCGACAGAAAACGTGCCCGCCTTGCTCGACCTTTGGCTAGATCTCGGCCAAGACCCCATCGTGCTAGGCGAAGTTCGCGCCGCATGACTAAAGCGCGTGTCTTGGTGCTGATTTCGGGTGGGGGCAGCAATCTGCAGACCCTGATCGATGCCAGTCGTACCGCAGAGTCTGCCTATGACATCATCCACGTCATTTCCAACCGCCCAGAAGCATACGGCCTAAAGCGCGCTGAACAAGCGGGCATCCCTGCCCGCTGCCTTGACCACAAAGCCTTTGAGGACCGCAGCCAATTTGATGCCGCCTTGGCTGAGATGATTGACGAAGCTAGTCCCGACCTGATCGTCTACGCAGGCTTTATGCGCATCATGGGCGCTGACTTCGTTTCGCGTTATGAGGGGCGGATGATCAATATTCATCCCTCACTTCTCCCAAACTTTCCAGGCCTTCATACCCATGCCCGGGCCTTAGAAGCCGGTGTTACCATCCATGGATGTACCGTCCATTGGGTGACGGCGGGCGTCGATGAAGGGGCAATCATTGGTCAAGCAGGCGTGCCGATAAAACCCGGTGACACACCCGATGATTTGGCGGCACGCGTTCTGGTGCAAGAACACCGCCTCTATCCAGTCTGCGTGCAGGCAGTCGCGTCAGGAAAAGCAAAGCTTGTCGACGGACGCTCGATAGTCGATGGCAAGCCGGGTGGCTTTGCGCTGTTAGGCTAGTCCTTAGAAGCAAAAATGGCGGTCACTTATGCGACCGCCATTTTCCTGTATTATCATGGCTTAAACTGAGGGCTTAGCCGACGATTTCGTTGCCGGCGAAGAATTGCGCAATTTCTTGGGCTGCTGTTTCAGCAGCGTCCGAACCGTGAACCGTGTTTTCACCAACCGAAACCGCATGTGCTTTACGGATGGTGCCTTCAGCGGCGTTGGCTGGGTTGGTTGCACCCATCACATCGCGGTAAGCGGCAATTGCATTTTCGCCTTCAAGAACTTGCACGACAACTGGAGCAGAAGTCATGAAGTCGACCAGTTCGCCGAAGAATGGACGTTCGCTATGGACAGCGTAAAAGGTTTCAGCTTGGGCGCGGGTCATGTGGATGCGCTTTTGTGCGACGATGCGCAGGCCAACGGCCTCAATCATCGCATTGACGGCACCAGTCAGGTTCCGGCGGGTCGCATCTGGTTTCAAAATCGAGAAGGTACGTTCGAGTGCCACAGTGGCCTCCTTAAGAAGTTAGCAAGCGCGCCCTCGGTTGAGCGCGCAATCTTGGATTTGGATGGCGCGCCTCTAGCAGTCCCGGCGGCGAGTTGAAAGCCTTATGAGCAATATATCCTGCCAACTCTTGTTCCCCGGTTGATTTCGATATTCAACCGGCCCGGCACAACCGGCTCAGTAATGGGGTCGCCCAATCGGTAAATCCGGGTGCCTGATGGCAGTTTACGCGTCATTACGTCGCCGATGGTGCGGCCCACTAGTGACTTATAGGGGCCGACATCGCACTTAGGCTGAGCTTGAGGTGGAGATACTTTTGGCGCATGAGCGCCTGAAGTTGCCGAGGTCGCCGCACTGTTCACAGGGTTGCCACTAGCAGTCAAAGGGGGTGTGGTCCGAGGGGGTTCAGTTTTCACAATTGGGTCGCTGGCAAAGGCCAACATAAGGATCACTAGCCATTCTTTGCCCATCGTCCATCCTCTCCTTGGCGCCAATAGGTCGGCAAAAGGCCAGCCTCTTTGGCCACCCGCCATTGCTGGCGCGCCTGGCTGACATTGTCGGGGTCACGGCCATCAAACAATACAAATATCCTGACCACACCGTCTAAAGATGCCCAACTGGCTCCATCAAGCAGAAACACAGCCTCGGCACGGGCAGAAGGTTCAGATTGGACGACAGGGACCGCCACCAGCTCAATCGGCGACAAGTGGCTATCCTCAGCACCTAGGGGTTGATGAGGCAGCCAAGAGTTAGGCTTCCAAAGCCATAAGTGGCTATCGAGCGCCTGCAAGCGCTCAGACGAGGGTGACAGCACCTGCGCGCGCCACCCTCGATCTAGGCATTTCTCAATAAGCGGAGGCAAAGTCTCTTCGACGCTGGCCGATTCCAGATGATAGAACCAGATTTCGGCCGCCGCTTCGGTCATGAAATTTAGCCTTCAAAGGAGTCCGCAACCAAGCGGTTCAAGAGACGCACGCCATAACCCGTACCCCAAGAAGGTTCACGCGGATCATCATTGCCAGGCTTCCAAGCGGTGCCAGCGATATCGATATGGGCCCAGTCGACGCCTTCTTTGACAAATCGCTGCAGGAATTGCGCTGCGGTGATCGAGCCTGCACCCGCCCCGCCGCCAGAGCGCTGCACGTTCTTCATATCGGCAATCGGGCTGTCCATCAGCTTGTTATAGGCAGGGGTCAGCGGGAAGCGCCACACGGGCTCTTCTGCCACTGTACCGGCCTTGGTGATCTTAGCTGACAAATCGTCAGAGTTTGAGAACAGACCTGCAAACTCATGGCCGAGCGAGATGATGATCGCCCCGGTGAGAGTTGCGAGATCAATCATAGCCTTTGGGGCATGCTTTTCTTGTGCATAAGTCATGACGTCACAAAGAACCAAGCGGCCTTCCGCGTCGGTGTTCAGGACCTCAATCGTTTGACCACTCATAGAAGTCACAATATCGCCTGGGCGCTGGGCAAGGCCGTCTGGCATGTTTTCAACGAGGCCAACGAGGCCGACGACATTGGCTTTTGCTTTTCGTCCAGCAAGGGCGCGCATCGTACCTGCGACCGCGGCAGCGCCACCCATGTCGCCTTTCATATCCTCCATACCGCCAGAAGGCTTCATCGAGATGCCGCCTGTATCAAAGCACACACCCTTACCAACCAAGGCCAGTGGGGCTTCTTCACCACCACCTTGCCACTTCATAACCACCAACTGGCTCTCGCGTGCTGAGCCCAGACCGACGCCTAACAGCGAATGCATGCCCAAAGCAGCCATTTGCGCTTCCCCTAGGACTTCGACTTCAACGCCAAGCGACTTCAGCTCCTTCAGGCGCTTGGCGAATTCTTCAGGGTGAAGCACATTGGCAGGCTCATTAACGAGGTCACGGGCAAAACTGACGCCATCGACAACAGCTTGGTGGGCTGCCCATACGTCCCCGCCTTCGGGCACATCAATTTCGAGTGTCTTCAAGCTGGGCTTCTGTTCTGCCTTCAATTGTGTGCGATAGGTGTCGAACCGATAAGCCGCCAAGGCAGCCCCAAAGCCGATTCGCGCTGCATGGGCTCCATTGGCAACTTTTTTCCAGCTTGCCAGAGCCACTGTGGCGGTTTCAATGCCAGAGGTCAAAAGCGCCTTTGCACCAGAGGCAGCCGCACGTTCCAGCACCGCACCATCAACTTTTGCAAGGTCACCAATGCCAACCAACACCACCACATCGAGCGTATCGCTCGGGGCGTGAACAGTCAAAATTTTGCCAGCGGCACCATTGAACTTAGCGGCGGCAACCGCCTTAGAAAGCCGGGATTTACACGCGCGATCAAGCTTTAGCGCCGGAGGCGACATCGCCACTTGACCGTCGGCTTGGCCCACAAACGCGATTACTGCCTTCGCTTCTGTACCGGAAGTAAATTCGATTTTCATAGCTTTCACGCTCCCAAATCCTGCACCGGCCTGCCCTAGCAAGCGGTCAACAAACTGACCCAGCAAAGCTGGATGTAAAGATGATGGCTTCTAAATTGCGCGGCACGGTGTTAGGTGCAACTGGCAAGCTGACAATCGTTGCCTCCCCAGCACAGCTAACGGAACCATGAACAAGCTCCAACGCTATTATTTTGGCCAATTGGTCCCAGTGTTTCTCCTGATTAT
>JBEAVQ010000032.1:0-23785 GCA_041160865.1 Pseudomonadota bacterium
CCACAGCTTTGCGACCCATCTTTTGGAGGGTGGCACTGATATTCGTATTATCCAAGTTTTACTGGGACACAATAATCTGTCGACGACGGCACGCTATACTTGTAAATGTTTAGGCTCTGCATTCAAGGACGCAAAACCTCTGATGTTGACCGACCTCATCCTGTTTCGCCATGGCAAGGCTGTGCGCCCGCATGAAGCCCGCGATGACTTTAGCCGCGGCCTAACCCCTCGCGGTCGGGTTCAGGCGGCAGCTCAGGCCCAACGTCTGCAGCAAGCAGGTTGTGACCTGCAGCTCGCGCTGGTTTCCACCGCTTTGCGCGCGGCCGAAACATGGGACGCCTGCCAACTAGCTTTCCCCGATGCCCAAGCTCACTTGTCGCGCCATCTTTATCTGGCAGCACCCAGCATCTATCTGGACGCCGCCAAGACAGCTAAAGCCAGCCGCGTGATGATCACTGCCCATGATCCCGGTCTTCATGATCTGGCCCGAAACTTGATGAAGGGCGACACAGGCCAGGACAATGGACAAGCTTCTCTGCGCAAGCATCTGCCTACCAGCGGCGTCGCGTGGTTTTCAGTCGATCCCAGCGCATCTTCAGGATTTAGATTGAAGCAGTTTTGGGCACCTGAACCCATCTTGGCTTGAAGGCCGGCAAGGCGATTGGCAGTTCGGCGACACGCTTCCTAATGACAAATCAACCCCTGTGCGTGCATGAAGTTGCATGAGCAAACCAAAACGCACCCCCTTAAAGCCTTGGTCGATTGAAGCCGTTGTCGATGGCAACCGCCTGCGCGTACAATTGTCTGCCGCAGCGCTCAATCATTTGGGTGACGAAAAAGCCGCTCGAGCGCGTGCGCTCGACTTGCTAAAGGGCGCGCTGTTTCGCGGCCGCCTGATCGCGCAAGAGCGTTTGGAGAGTGGCGCGGGCGGCCTTGATTGCTCCCACCTGTTGGCCGCTGTTCAAGATCAAGTCATCTCAGCCCTTTATGATTTCACGATCACCCACGTGTTCCGCGCACGCAACCCAACTGCAGCGGAGCGCCTGAGTGTGTGTGCTACGGGCGGCTATGGCCGCAATTCCATGGCCCCCTCCTCCGATGTCGACTTAATGTTCGTGCGGCCTATCAAAGACGCATCTTGGGCTGAGAGCGTGATTGAATACATGCTTTATATGCTGTGGGATATGGGCCTGAAGGTCGGCCATGCCTCGCGCACCATCTCTGAATGTCTACGCGCTGCCCGCGAAGACATGACGATCCGGACATCTGTGCTTGAGACCCGCTTTGTCTGTGGCGACAAACTCTTGTTCCGCGAATTGGAAATCCGGCTTCGCAAAGACTTGTTTGACGGCACGGCTGCGGACTTTGTCGCGGCAAAACTGGCCGAGCGCGACAATCGACACCGTCGCACCGGCGAAAGCCGTTATATGGTCGAGCCCAATATCAAGGACGGCAAAGGCGGTCTGCGCGACCTACACACCTTGTTCTGGATCGCCAAATATATTCACGGCACCGATAAGGTTGGCCAGTTTGTCGCGAAAGGCATTTTCAGCCGCGAAGACATGAAACACTTCAATCAGGCTGCTGAATTTTTATGGACGGTGCGCTGTCACTTGCACTTCTTAACGGGTCGTGCAGAGGAACGCCTGACCTTCGACCTCCAGCCAGAAATGGCCCGCCGTATGGGCTATGGCGACCGGGCTGATAATCCGGCGGTAGAGCGCTTTATGAAGCGCTATTTCCTAGTCACAAAGCAAGTTGGTTCCTTGACGCGCATCCTGTCCGCCCGACTAGAGCTTGATCGGCAGAAGTCAGCACCGCGCGGCATTTCGCGCTTCTTTGCAAATCCACAAAAGGCCAAACAACTGGATGATCCGCGCTTTCTTGAGGATCATGGCCGTATTGGCTTTGCCTATCCTGAGCAGGTCGCAGACGATCTTTCGGCCCTAATCGACATCTTCAAGATGGCCGATAGTTTGGACCTTGACATCGATCCATCCGCGCTGGCTCGTGTTACCAGCATGGCCTCGAAGGGTCGGATTATGCGCGACGACCAGAAGTCCGTTGCCAGCTTCTTGGAAGTGGCCACATCCAAAAAGGATCCAGCCCGAGCACTGGGGCTACTCAATGAGGCAGGCCTTCTGGGTAAGCTGGTCCCTGAATTTGGGCGGATTGTCGGGCAAACCCAGTTCAACATGTATCATCACTTCACCGTCGATGAGCACACCTTGCGCGGCATCGCCAATATTTCGGATATTGAGCATGGCAGACTGAGTAAGGAATTGCCTGTCTCAACTGAGCTTTTCCCCCGTATTGCAAACCGCCGAGCGCTGTATCTGGCGATGCTGTTGCACGATGTCGGCAAGGGCGAAGGCGATCAACAAATTGAAGGCGCAAAGGCGGCCACCATTGCTTGTCGCCGGTTGGGCCTGGATGCCGAAGAGGTTGAGTTGGTTGCTTGGCTTGTCGGCCATCATTTAATTATGAGCGAGGTTGCCCAGCGCCGCGATATTGGCGACCCGAAAACCATCACCGACTTTGCTGCCACGGTCGGCACACTGGAGCGGTTGCGCCTCTTGTTGGTTCTGACGGTAGCGGACATTCGTGCCGTAGGCCCTGGGGTTTGGAACGATTGGAAAGCACAACTCCTGCGCGACCTCTACAAGCTGACAGAGGCCACATTGCGGGGCGGGAGGTCCGATGAGGGCTTTGTGCGTCGCCAGTTGAAGGCCCAAGCCGATGAACGCCGCGCCCAAGCTTTGATTGACCCTATCCTTGCCGAATTCTTCACCAGTCTGGAGGACGCTTATTGGCTTGGCTTTGATACGGACCAGCAGAAGTGGCACGGGGAGGAAGTGGCCAAAGCCTTACGTCAGCATGCCCCGTATTGGCTAGCCTCCAGACCAGCGCCCAGTCGCGGTGCCACAGAAATCTTGGTGCTATCTCCCGACCAACCCGGCCTATTTGCAGCTCTGTCCGCCGTGTTTGCGCAAGCAGGTGCCAATGTCATTGATGCCCGCATCCATACCTCTAAAAGTGGCCAAGCCTTCGACGTATTTGCCCTGCAAGATCAGTCAGGTGCCGCATTTGGCGAGGGCCGGCAAGATACAATTGAGCGCCTGTTTACCCGCCTGCACATAGCCTTGAATGGGGACCGTACGGCGGAACGCGATAGTATAATCGCAGCCAACACAAGCACCACCAAAAAGCCGACCAATCGCACTGCGGCGTTTGCGATTGAGCCCGTCATTATGATCGATAATGACGGTGCAGCCTTTGATACGATCATCGAAGTCTCTGGGCGAGACCGCACCGGCCTATTGGCGGATTTAGCGCAAGTCTTTGAGGATGAGGGGCTTAACGTGACCTCAGCCCATATTGATAGTGTGGGGGAACGGGCAACTGATGCCTTCTACCTCCGCGATCGTGGTGGCTTGAAACTATCTAACGCGCGGCGAATTACGATTTTGAAAGAGCGTTTGATAGGCGTCTTAGCAGATGCTGAGACAACCGAGGGCCCAAGCCTATTGCCTCGCCGGAAATTGGCCCGCGCTCGCGCCAGTAGCCGACGCTAGTGGTTTATTGAGTTTGAACCATTTCCGTCGTGGCTGCATATTCTTCTTGCAGCCAAGCCAGAATTTCTCGCGCTGCCGGATGGTTGATCGGCTGATAGCGGTCCAGCAGTGAGTTACGACGCTTCGCCAATTTGGTGAGACCTAAGTCTTGAAAGCTCATCAAGTCTGCGCGAACCATACTGGCCAATGCTGGACCCAAGACTTTCACTGCAGCAGCATAGCCACTGGCTCCGTAGCAATAATCGTCACCCTGCTGGTAGCTCATCGCCAAGGAGATGGCGGGCACGCAAGTCAGATAGGGCTGCAGCGCTGGGTTGATCGCGTGGCCTGACACCCAGTCTGCCAAACGATGTGACCTTCCGGTGAAACCACGAAGGTGCAGAAACTGGCTCATGCGAGGACCGTCATTGACAGGGTAATTGTCCCACAACAAGGGCTTACGCTTTAAAAGCGCCCCGATCTCACGCATATGGCCAATTGAGATTTCGCGCGCACAGACCTCTTCACCTGTCCAATAAATGTCAATGCTTTGGTTAAGGCCGGCCCCTAATTCGTGCAAATAATGCTCTGGTCGCTGCCCGAAGACACGGTCGAGCACAGGATCAGTGGAATAATAGGTTGGGGTCATGGACAGCTTTAGCTGGGGCGCAGTGTCGCGCGCCAGATGCATGATTTCAATTTGCCGCTCCGCAAGGTCAGGCAGGGTTGAGTGCATGTCGTCGAAGAAGATACCTAAGTCCTGAATGCCGAGTGAGGCGAGATCTTCCACACGATTGATGAAAGTGTTGCGGACGTTTCCATTGAAGTCATTAAAGGCTTCATAGGGGCTGAGGCCGATGCCAACTCGGACACCGAATCCTTGGCAGAAGGCAACAAACTGTGAAATCTGTCCGGCTTCTTGCAAAGGATGGGGTTCTACCCACCGCTGCCGCAAAAAGGGATCGCCCTTAGGCGCATAATGGAAAAATCGATAGCCATAAGGGGCCAGAGTCTCGACAACGGCGCGGCGACCATCCCAAGTCCAGGGCTGACCGAAATAGCCTTCAATAATACCTAAATTTGGGGTCGACATAGGGGCACCTAGTCTGGGGATCCGCCATCAGGACGGAACTTCGCTACCAATTGATCTTGCGCTGCCTTTTGCTCCGGCGTCAAACGGGCACCAATTTCGCGAACCTTAGCCGACGCATCCTGATCGCCGCCTCGGGCTGCCAAGGCAAACCAGTAATAGGCCTGAACGTCAGACTTTGGCCCGCCAAGTCCTTGCTCTGCCATCGCTCCCAAATTGAATTGGGAGTCGGCTACACCACGTTGCGCGGCACGACGGAAACTCTCGGCGGCTCGGGCCATGTTTTGAGGCACGCCATCGCCATTGGCATAATAGACGCCCAGATTATGCATCGCCTGACGGCTGCCGCGCGCGGCTGCGCGTTCGGTCAAAGCACGTGCTTGCGCCAAGTCCTTGGTAACACCATCGCCCGTCTCAAATTTTCGGGCCAAGCGGTTCATCGCGCGCGTATCACCACCGTCAGCAGCACGGCGCAACAAGGCGACGCTTCCTGCCCCGTCGCCCGCCTGCTCTCGCGCCATGGCTTGGTCGAACAACGAACCTGCAGCGGGTGTCGCGGCAGAAGCAACAGGAGGCACCGCACGGGGCTGGCTAGTCGCAGGCGCGCCGGAGGCAACAGATGGCGGCGTTACTGGCACACGGGTTGGTGCTGATGTTGCGGCGGAGCTCGCCGCCAGCCCAGCGGCTGCGACAGAAGCAACACGCGGCGGCGCTGCAGCAGTGGAGGTGGACGCTTTATCGACGGTAGCAACCCGAGTTGGCGTTGGACCCTGCACCGGCCTTGGCGGCGCATCGGCGGGTGCAGCTTTAAAGGTTGGAGACCGCAGACGGTCGCGCTGGGCCTCAGCTCGCGCTCTCGCGGCGCGGGCCTGCGCATCGGCGGAAGCCATGATGCGGGCTGCTTCCATCTGCTGAGGTTTTGGCGAGGGCTTCGCAAGTGGCGGCGCAGGAACTGGGGCCGCAGCCTTTGTGGCCAGGGGTACCAATTGCGCCTTTGGCAATTGCGGCGGCGGACTTGGGATGCTGGGTGCCGGAGTTCCAGCTGTTGCAGTAGGAGCAGCGGCGGCGGGCGTTGGTGTTGGCGCAGGGTTTGCCGCTGTTATTGGGGCTTGGGCGACTTCTGTACCCGGCGTTGGCACAGCACCTTCAACTAGCGCAGGGATTGCTCCTTGCGACGCCAGCTCTGGCGGCAAAGGTACATTTTCCTGATTAAGAGCAGCTGGCTTTTCGTCCACATTAGAAGATGGCTTCAACTGGCTATAAACGGCGAACCCGCCAGTTGCGACTAACGCAGCTGCCGCAGCAATCCCAACAGGCGACAACGGGCTCTTGAGCTTAGCGCCCTCCTTGCCCTCTTTATTTGCTTGAGGTGCCTGCAACTTTGCCGATGGTTTAGCTTTGGGTCCCTCGGCTTTTTTGTCTTTGCTAGCAGGGCCTTTTAGCGACAGCGCCGGCTTCTTCTTGGTTTGTGCTACTTCTCGTGCAGCTGCAGCTTGATTGGCGGCACGGCGGGCAGCAACCAAATAGTCGGGGGTTGAGCTGGTGTTACTACTTGGCCCATCCCAGCCATGATTTAAATCCGATAATCCATCGTCAGAATCCTCTTCGATGGGTCTGGTAGGATCCAGAACCATCGCGTCCAATTCGTCTTCAAAGGCATCCATGCCGCCAGCGAGAGGGTCAGGCACGTCATCACGTAAATCGGCAAAGCCGCTTAACGACTCGCTGTCTTCGGCATCAGGGAAGGGCGAGCCAAAGCTACCACGACGCGCAGGGTTCGCGGAAGCAGACGCAGCAGCAGTTTTGGCTGCAGGACGATCCATAGAGAATGGATCGTCAAACTCTTGTTTGTCTAACGATTCCGCTGGGGATTCAAAATTAAAGCCATCCTCGTATGGCCGACCCACAGGACTGACGAAGCCAGGGCCAGGACGAGCTGGGCCGCCCAAGTCGACAGTGTGGCTAGGATCAAAAATGGGCTCAGCATATGCCGATACAGCACCTTGCTCTGCCTTGTCCAAGCGCTCACCCAAAGCAACGAAATCACGTTGCAGGGGCGCGATCAAGGCCTGAACGCGCGCATCAACCGACTCAACTTCTGTGCGGACCTGCCCTATTGCTTCATCGAGCATTTGTCGGGTCTTTGAATCGCTTCCACTAAAGGTGGAAGCAAGACTTTGGACGGCATTATCGTGATTGGCAGCGAGACGGTCAGCCAATTCCTGCATTTGCTTGCTGATCGTAGCAATCGATTCTGCTGATTGACGCTCAGTCACATCGAGCCGCTCGCCCAGATTTTGCGCCAAACGTTGGATGTGCTGGCCAGCCTGTTCCATTACCGAAGCATCGTGGCGCTCAATCGACGACAGGCGCTCATCAATACCGCGCGTGATGCGCGCGAGCTCTAATTTCATCGCCATAGAGCCTGTTTTGTCTGGCGCGCTCTGCCGACTTTCAACTTGAGCTAAACGGGAATCAAGGGCTTGGGTTGCTTCTGCAAGCTTAGCACTAACTCGATCAAACGCATCTTGGCTGCGTTGTTCGCTGGCATCGAGACGGCTGGCGAGAGCTTGAGCCACTTCCGTCATCTGGCCGTCAATGCCACCCGCGAGGGCAGCCTGTACTTGCCCTTGTAGGTCCGCACGGTTTGCTTCAATTTTGGCATTCAGATCATGAAGGCGTGCACTCAATTCTGTGGTCTTAGCTTCCAGTGAATCCACTGCAGTAAGCGTATCACCAGTCTTACCTGCACCTTCAAGTTGGGTCAGGCGCGCCGAGAGCTCGACAAGCGCCTCGACCATGCGCGACGCATTGTCTTGAAGTTGCGATTCAAGTCCGCCAACCCGCTCTGTTACCTGACTGATGCCATGGTCAGCACCTTCAAAAGTTTTAGTAGTTATATCTTCTAATTGCCCGAGACGGGTTTGAATTGCCGTTAGGTCAGGCCCGGCAGAATTATCGCCTTCGGCCTCTAGCCCCGTCAGGCGTGCTGACAAATCAATCATGGCCTCAACAAAACGGTGGTTTGTTTCTTGCGCCAGGGCCTCTGTTGTGGCCAAACGCTCGGCCACAAGACCCAAACTTTGATCAACTGTCTGAATGGCTTCTTGGGTTACTTTTTCAATCTGACCAACTCGGCTGTCTGTCTCAAAGACTTGGGTAGCCAAGCGCGCCAGCGCCGATTCAAGTGATTTGAGGGCGGCTAGTGACGCATGCGTTGGATCTTGCGACTCAATACGGCGCAAGCGCTCACTCAGAACAACTTGGGTCTCGTGCAAATCATTCAAATGGGTCTCAATGCGACCCATGGCAGTGTCGCCAGTCGCCTTCGACTTTTCAAATTTTTGCGACAAGTGATCCTCGACACCGGGAGATGGCGGCAGGGGAGCCAACTCCAAACCACCGGACTCAAGGCGTCGGCTCAGTTGTTCCAAGGCTGCGGTTAGGCGATTAGCTTCTTGGCCAAAATTTGCGGTTAACTTTGCACTTGCAGCAGGCTTTTGAGCAGGCTCGTCTGTCTCAGCAATCAGACGGTTTAACAATTCGCCAAGCGTGAGACCTTCGCGGCGTGCGAGATCTTTTGCAGCCTCGCGTGTCCGAGGCTCTACGCCCTTCACACTCCATGGCGACTGTCCGCTCATTCGAATCACTCTTCCGCCAAGTTCTGCGGCCCCACAAGAAATTTCCGAAGAAATTCAGCTATCGTGATTGTTCATTTACTGCTTCGCAGAATTTGAACAGTCCAAAGTGTGATTTCGACTTTCTTCGTACTGCTCGACTTGGGGGTGTTATGGTAAATGCGCGGTTAATGAGAGTTAACGCTGACTGCTTCGCGAAAGATGACTTTAGACCACCGCGGCTTTCACCTGATTAGACTGACTGGATTGTGGAAAAAATTTCCAAGTAACCTTCAACGACCATTGGTGAAAAGGAAAAGCCCCGCCGGTATAACCAGCGGGGCTTCCTGTAGAACAAACTGCCAAATGCTTATTCGGCGGCAATCTTCACTTGCTTCAAAGCATCGGTGTTCACACCGAAATTCACTGCCTGCAGGAAGCGAATGCCATCTTCGGCGATGTCGTCGCCGACCATGTGCTCACCTTCGGCCTCAAACTCAGCAAAATCGACATACATGGCGTAAAAAGCCTTGGTGCGATCGGTGATGATATTGGCATTCCACAAGGTCTTCACCAGAACGCGGAAGATATTGGTGGCTTCTTTCATCCGTTCACGACGGTCTTCATCGGTTACCATTTCTTGGAACTGGACCATGATGATGTCTGGATCGAGGCCGAACTCATCATAAATGGCGCGCATTTGATGTGGCGCGACCAAGTTGAACAACAGGGTCTGGAAGCAATGCGCCGCCCAGTCTTCGACAATTGCATGTTCCGCAGCGTCAAGCTTTGGAATGGTGCGATCTGCCCAGATCTTACCGAATTTATGGTGGAAAGCCTCGTCGGTCATGACCAACTGCGTCAACTTACGCGCAAGGGGGTCATTCCATTCTTTGTAGATCATCGCAAAAGCGCCCATGGCGAGGCCTTCAATCAGCATCTGCATGCCGACAATCTTTTTGTAAACTTCAGGGGCATGAACAATGTCGATCAACAAAGTCTTTAGCACTTCGCCACATGGCAATGGGCTGCCCCAACGGGCTTTGATATAGGCCGCGAATGCTGCAACGTGGCGGGCTTCTTCACGGGCTTGATTGGCAGCATATTCCTGTGCGCCAGCATCGCGGAGCACGTGGCAGAGGGAGGCAGAAAGGTTCAGTGCGCCTTGCTCGCCATGCAAAATGGCCGACAATTGCCAACGGGCCATCTCATTCTTAAAGCGGACCAGCTCTTTCGGCTTATCCTTGAAGAACTCTTGGACATAGGGGGTCTCAAGGGCTGGAACCATATGATCTGGCAACAAAGCCTGATTTTCCATGTCGAACGGCTCATCGAAATCGATGTAGCGCTTGTCTGTTGGGTCCCAGAAATGATCATGAGTAGCAGAGATGATTTTGTCGAAAGCTGTCGAACGGCTTGTGTGCCGATCAATCTCTAACATGGCAGCGAAATCGGTTGGCGCGACCGCGTCATACAGAGCGTCTTTGGTAATGTGCGACGTTGTCATGCTATTAATCTCTCCCATTTTTTAGTGACCGGGTCTTTGGAATCCCAGCTTTGGTCCTTGAGCATAGAGCGGCATCTAAGCGTGACGCTTCTACCCCTAACATGGCACATATTTCCAAAGGATCAATCAAAAAATGACGGGTGCGTCAGCTTCATGCATCAAACAGCTGTGATTCTGCCTTTGGCAAAAGTTGTGTTCTAGAGATCATGTATTGAGCGATCCTTTGTCTCGGGCAGGAAGATCAGGGCCACCACGACACTGATGCCGGTAATAATAACTGGATACCAAAGACCGGAATACATGTTTCCGGTGGTTGCCACGATGGCGACGGCTGTTGCTGGCATGAAACCACCAAAGAAGCCTGTTCCGACGTGATAAGGGACCGATAAAGCCGTATAGCGGATGCGGGTTGGGAACATTTCAACCAGAGCTGCCGCCAAGGGCCCATAAAGCGCTGTCGCGGCGACCACGAACACCAACAAATAGAGCAGAACCGCGAGGTGATTAATTTTATCGGGATCTGCCTTATCTGGATAATTCGCAGTTTTCAAAGCCGCTTTCAACTTGGCGCCAAAGGCATCCTTGGCGGCCTTTTGCGCCTTTGCATCTAAGGCTGAGATATCGATGCTATCGAGAACAACGACCCCGATTTTGACTTGCGCATTTTTGCCTGCGGATGCCACCTCATTATCATAGGAGATCCCCGAATTGGTCAGATAACTCTTGGCCACATCACAGCTAGACGAGAAGGCATCTCTGCCGTCTGGCGTTTTGCCAACGGGGTTGAACTGCACCGAACAGGTAGCAGGGTCTGCGCGGACGACAATTGGCGTTGCAGTTTGGGCGGCGACCAGTTCTGGGTTGGCCGCTTTGGCTAATTGATGAAAGGCTGGGAAGAAGCTCACCACCGCCAAAATCATGCCGGCGAGCATGACGGGCTTGCGGCCCATTTTGTCCGACAGCCAGCCAAAGAAAACGTACAAGACAGCGGAGACGGCGGTGATGATCAAAAGCCAGATATTGATGATCTGGGGGTCAACTTTTAACTGCCGCTCCAAGAAGACTTGGACGTAAAAGAAGCCTGTATACCAAACCACGCCTTGCGCCATCATCAGACCAAACAAGGCTAACAGGATCAGCTTCAAGTTACCCCATTGACCAAAGGCATCGGACAAGGGCGCTTTAGAGGCAGCTCCTTCTTCTTTCAGAGCTTTAAACATGGGGCTTTCTTCCAATTGCAAGCGGATCCACAAAGCAATCGCGAGCAAGAAAACCGATAGGAGGAATGGCACCCGCCATCCCCAAGACTGGAAGGCTTCTTCGCCCAAAATCATGCGGGTCATAAAGACGACGGTCAAAGCGAGCAGCAATCCCCCGGCCGCCGAAGTCTGCACCCAGGACGTGTTCCATCCCCGCCTATGGGCTGGCGAGTGCTCTGCGACATAAATCACCGCCCCACCATATTCGCCGCCCAAGGCAAAGCCTTGCGTAATCCGTAACGCTACCAGCAGAACAGGAGCCCAAATGCCGATCTGGTCATAGTCCGGCAAGAGACCCACGGCAAAAGTTGACGCGCCCATCATGACGATGGTGACCAAAAATGCGCCTTTCCGGCCCTCGGTGTCGCCAATCGCCCCAAAGACAACGGCACCCAACGGGCGCGCTGCAAAGCCAACGCCAAAGGTCAAGAGTGCGAAGATAAATTGGGCGGCAGGGGGTGAACCTGCGAAGAAGTGCTGCCCCATCACCGAGGCCAATAGGCCAAAGATGAAAAAGTCGTACCACTCAAAGACAGTGCCAGCAGCGGACGCTGCGACAACTGTTTTCAGTTTTTGCGGTTCAACAGGCGAGGAAGCAGCAGGTTGTGTCACGATTAGCCCCTAAATCAAGGTTTAGCGGCCTTTCCTTGGACGTAGTTCGAACTGTGATCAAGTAACTGGCCTGTAGCGGTTACAGGCGCGCCACAATCTGACGACACTCAGTCTGGTGCCCGACCCAGACGGCGCGCTTCCTGGATCCGTCCACGCACCAGCCAATTATCAACGTCTTTTGGCGCGAGACGAAGGGCTTGGGCGATGTCGAGTTCTGCCGCCTCATAGGCTTTTTGCTGCAGCAGGGCTTCGGCGCGCAGTCGCAAGGCCAGCACATCTAAGGGCCGGGTTGACAAACAAGCCGTCAGGTCAATTTGGGCTTCTGCCCATAGGCCTTGCCCAGCCTTGGCGCGGGCCCGGTCGATCAGCAAGTCTGGCTCCCCCGGCTTCAGTTTCAAAGCCGCATCTAGCACCTTCTGAGCGGGCCGAAATTCTTCAATCATCAGCCACGCATTGGCCGCACGCGCCATGATCAAAACGCGTTGATCCACGCTACCCGCATCAGGGGCGGAAGCTAAAACCGTTAGGCGCTCTGCACCACCACCAATGTCGCCGCTTTCGATACGGGCGATGGCGATACATTGCTCAGCAAATGCACCACCACCTTGGCTGCGCCAAACAAATCCATCTTCTAAAGCTTCTTCTGGCTTGGTCTCTGCCTTGGTCATACAGGCTTCCAGGCGGGCTGAATCACGCGGATCCGTTCCAGCGCGAGCTGAGTTGCCGGACAGAAAGACTGATAGCGCAAAAGAGATCAGGGTCGTAAACAAGGAAGAACAAAGGGTCACAGAACGGGTCATCCTTGTGTTTTGATGCGGTTAAAAGGCAAAACTGAGGCAAGGGGTTTGAACAGATGCGCGTTTTAGTGTTGGGCTGCGGCTATGTCGGCACCGCATTCGCCCAAACCATGGCCGAACAAGGGGCCTTGGTGCAAGGCACGTGTCGAAGTGCTGACAGCGCGGAGGGGCTGCGCCAAGCGGGCATCACACCAATCCTGTTCGACGGGACTGCAAATGCCGAACTGGCCGAAGCTGTCCAAAATGCCACCCACGTCCTTGCTTCTATCCCGCCCGGCCCCAAGGGAGACCCTGCCTTTCTGGCTCTATCCCCGGCTTGGCCTCTTAAAGGGGGGACCTGGATCGGCTATTTGTCGACCACAGGCGTATATGGTGATCGGGCGGGAGATTGGGCTTATGAAGAGGACGCACCCACTCCACTTTCCTTTGAAGCCAATCGGCGGGCAGAGGCAGAGGCTGCGTGGCGCGCTTTGCCGAGCCCAGCCCATGTTTTTCGACTGCCAGGCATTTATGGCCCCGGCCGAAGTGCCCTGGAACAGGTCTTGTCGGGTACGGCCCGGCGGATTGATAAGCCCGGCCAGGTCTTTTCCCGTGCCCACCGCACAGACATTGTCACAGCGCTGACTGCCAGCGTCGCCAAGCCCAATCCGGGCCGCATTTACAATATTTGCGACGACCACCCTTGTGCTTCTGGCGAGGTGATTGTTGAAGCTTGCAAGCTGTTGGGGCAAGAGCCGCCGCCATTGATCCCGTTTGAGGCGGCTGGCCTATCGGAAATGGGCAAGCGCTTTTATAGCGAGTGCAAACGCGTTTCGAATGCACGCGCCAAAGATGAACTAGGCTGGAAACTGGCTTTCCCGACCTTTGTCGAAGGCCTTGCTGATTGCTTATTGTACCTCAAAGCGCGTCAAGGACCCTAAGCGCGGATTCGCTTCTCAATCAGTGCGAGCACAGCATTTAAGACAAGGCCCATCAAAGCCAACAGGAAGAGCGCGGCAAACATGGTCGCCGTCTCCAGTCGATTGCCAGCCTCAACCAAGCGCCATGACAGGCCACCCGTCGCCCCGGTTCCAGCGACAAATTCGGCCACCACGACGCCCACCAACGACAAGCCAGCCGCCGTTTTAATCCCGGCCAGTAAAAATGGCGCGGCGGTAGGCAATTCCAAGCGCAGGAAGCGCTGCGTGCTGCTGGCTTTGTGGAGGCGAAACAAGCGGTCTAGACCGGGGTCTACCGCCTTTAGTCCAGCCAAAGCAGACGTGAGCACCGGGAATACCGCCACGATCACGGCGAGGATCAAAATTGCTCGGCGGGGGTTTTCAATACCGGTCCAAATGATCACCAAGGGCGCAATAGCAACTATGGGCGTGGCTTGCAGAACCAAGGCATAGGGACCCAAGCTGCGCTCGAGCAACGGCACCCGGGCAAATACAACGGCAATCAAGGTTCCAAGCCCAATGGAGATAGCTAAAGCCGTCAGTGCCAGTCCCATAGTGACGCCCGCGGCGGGCAGCAAAAGCGGTCCGCGCTCTACCAAAGCAGCACCGATAGCGCTGGGCGGTGGTAGGATAACCGTCGGGACTTCGAAGAAGCGGGTCAGCCCTTCCCATAGGGCGAGCATGACCAAGCCTGCCAAAATGGGGGCAATGTCGATCCGGCTCATGCGGCTACCAATTGCGCGCTCAAAACGCGCCTTGCGGCTGCCGCAGCTTCAGCAAATGCGGGTGAAGTTAAGAAGGCTGGATCGCGCGGGACATCAGGCACGGTGATTTCAGCCATAATGAGCCCAGGCCTCGGGCTTAACACCAAAATGCGATCAGCCAGATAAACCGCCTCATCGACGGAGTGGGTCACAAAGAGGACGGCCAAGTGCTGGTCCCGCTTGGCTTCTAAAACTAAATCATCCAGCGCTCGCCGGCCCAATTCATCAATGGCTGCAAAGGGCTCGTCGAGCAGCAAGGCCGAAGGGTCGTTGACCAAGGCGCGTGCCAAGGCTACGCGCATCCGCATGCCGCCCGAGAGCGTCCTTGGATAATTGGCCGAAAAAGAGCCCAAGCCAACCTGCTTCAAGGCTTTCTGCGCACGGCTTAGGCGCTCAACCTTGCCAACACCGGCTAGTGCCAATGGGAGGGCAACATTGTCCTGCGCCGTCGCCCAATTCATTAGATTCGGCTCTTGAAATACGACGCCTGGAATCTCCGAGCCACCGGTAGCGTCGGCCTGCACAGCCCCGCTTGCCACCACCTGCAAGCCCGCGAGCGCGGCCAGCAGCGTACTTTTCCCACATCCTGACGGTCCTAACAGCACCACACATTCGCCTGCCCGAACACTCAAGTCGATCGGGCCCAGCGCCTCTAAGGCACCGAACCGCACGCAGGCCTGCCGCGCGCTTAAGCGGATGGGGGTCTCAGCTGGCATCAAGACTTCAGTGGCAAAAAGCTGAGATCAATGCCCGACGCCCAGTTCAAATCAGCGGGATAAACACCGGCAGCAGTCATGATGCCGAAAAAGCTTTTCCAGCGCTCGAGGCTCATGGTGCCGATCTCCCCATCCGGGGTCTCGACAATGCCATAGGACAACAGCTTCTCGCGGGCTTGGCCTAATAGGTCGGCCGACATATCGGGATTATCCTTGGTAATTAGGGCATCGCCAGGGGCGGGATCACCACGCAGATAGTCTTTCCAGCCTGCAATAGTTGCCTCCACGAAGCCTTTCACAGCCTCAGGATTGGCCGCGATAAAGGCGTCTGACACCAACGTCATGGCGGCATAGCCTGGGTAGCCGGAATCAGCGAGCAAATAGACTTGCGGGTCAATTCTGCCTTGGGTTTTCAAGGTATAAGGCTCGCTGGTCACATAACCTTGTTGGATCGCCGTGGGATCCGCCAAGAAGGGTGCAGAGTTAAAAGTGTATTTGCGTACTTGATCATCGGTGAAGCCATATTTGGCTTTCAGCCACGGCCAAAAGGCGTTGATCGACGCGTCTGCCAACATGATGGGTTTGCCCTTCATGTCAGCCAGTGACTTTATATCGCCACGCGGATGGGTGATCAGGACTTGTGGATCCTTTTGAAACGATGCCATGACCGCCTTCGCCTTCGCACCAGCTTGGACCATGCTAAGCACGATGGGCGCGTTGGAACCTATACCCATTTCGATGGCATTTGCCGCTAATAATTGCGGTACATTCACACTCGGACCGCCTTGAATCAGGGAGACGTCTAAACCCTTGTCCGCATAGAACCCCTTTGCGACGGCTTGATAAAAGCCGCCCTGTTCGGCTTGTGCCCGCCAGTCTGTGGCAAAGCGGATGCGCACACGGCCCGCTCTCTTTGCGGACTTTTCTGGACCGCAGGCGGATAAGGCTAAAGGTGAGGCCAAACTGGCTGCAAGAAGGGTGCGACGCGAAATCAAGCCAAGTCTCCTGTGACGATGTCCCTATCATAGTGCAGCGAGGCGTTCTGGCGAGACCCTTTGCCGGCGTAACTGGAGATTACACTGCCTTAAAAGGCGCACGCGTCCCCCGTCAGGATGACTTTGACCGTTTTAACAAGGATTCGGGCTTCCATCGCTAGCGACCAGCGCTCTATATAAGCTAGATCCAAGTGGATGCGCCGGCTCATTTTGTCCAGAGTTTCCGTGGGGCCGCGCGCGCCGTTGCACTGGGCAAGACCGGTCATCCCGGGCTTTGCCCGAAACCGATCACGGTAGTCTGGCAGAAGTGCTCCGTAATAATGATCATGGGCAACCGCATGTGGGCGTGGCCCAACAATCGACATGTCGCCAATCAGGACGTTCCACAATTGCGGCAATTCATCCAAACTGGAGCGACGTAGGAACGAACCAAGCGGCGTGATACGGTTGTCTCCGCGGCAGGCCTGCACAACCCGGTTACCATCTTCGAGTGTGGTCATTGAACGGAACTTGTAAATCATAAAGGTCTTACCGCCGAGCCCCGTGCGACGTTGCGCAAACAAGATCGGACCGGGGCTTGTGGCTTTGATTACAATAGCAATTGTGAGCAAAAGGGGCGCAAGAAAAATCAAACTAACTAAAGAGACGATCATATCAAACAGGCGCTTAGGCACGCTATGGGCAGAATTAGAAAAGTCCTTGACAGGCACGGGGCTATACAAATTGACCGGCGCAAGATCAGCACCAAACCCAGCGGTAATATTGTTCATCTATTACACCCTTGCCCCAAATTGAGACGCATGATTTGCCCCAATGCAAGTTGCAGGCCCTCAAATAGAAGGGGATGTATTGGTGCAGCATTATTCTGACTTCCAAAGGCGCGATTTTTGTCCACTTGTTTAAAACAGATGGTACTCTCGCTAGAATCCCTCTCGGTATAAATTTTTGCGCGGCTGATTAGGTTAACCATACCTTGATCTCTAGCTCGGAAGTCTTTTTAAGTGTGCCACCAGAGACTACACACGCTTTTCTAGCTAATATCGCTCTGCCCTGACCCAAAAACGATATGTAAGGCGAACCAAGATATGCAAAGTGATTCGACAGCCAAGGTCCCTGTGACAGTGCTGACTGGATATCTAGGAGCCGGTAAGACGACTCTCTTGAACCACATTCTAACCGCACCACATGGAAAGCGTTACGCAGTGATCGTCAACGAGTTTGGTGAGATCGGTATTGATCATGACCTGATCGTCGACGTGGATGAAGAAATCTTTGAGTTGAACAATGGATGTGTGTGTTGCTCCGTGCGCGGTGACCTCATCCGGATTCTAGGGGCCTTGTTCCGTCGTGGACAGACCTTTGACGGAGTAATCATTGAGACTACTGGTCTTGCAGATCCGGCCCCTGTCGCCCAAACCTTCTTTGCCGATGATGAGATTAAGAACCGCGCCTACCTCGATGCTGTGGTAAGCGTTGTCGACGCCGTGCATATTGCAGGTCAGATCAAACACAGCCAGGAAGCGGTTGAGCAAATTGCGTTTGCTGACGTCATCGTGCTGAATAAAATTGATGCTGCGAGCCCAGCGCAACTCGAAGCTGCCCAAGCGATCATCCAACGGCTCAATCACGGGGCGAAAGTGGTGACAACTTCGCGCTCGCTCGTGAACCTAGACGCCATACTCGATCTCGGAGCCTTTTCCTTGGACAGGGCGATGAACCTTGATCCTCACTTTTTGCCCAAACATCACCATCACGACCACAAAGATCACGGGCATGATCACGGGCACGACCATAGCCACCATGATCACGCGCATAGCCACTATGCGGGGATTGACTCGATTGCGATGCGCGTGAGCGCACCCTTGTCGGAGGAATTGTTTGATGCCTGGCTGTCCGAGCTCGTTAGCAGTCGCGGCCTCGACATCTTGCGTCTCAAGGGCGTCCTTCAGATGGGCGATGACCCACGACGCTACATCATCCATGGTGTCCATATGATGCTGGAGGGGGATTTTCAGGGGCCGTGGCCTGCTGATTCGGCTCCTGAAAGCCGAATCGTCTTGATCGGGCGGAACCTCGCCGACCCACTTGTTCGGGCAGAAATTGAGGCGGGATTGCGTGCTTGCGCGGCCTGATCACCGATAATTGTCAGCGAAACCCCATGATTCTCAGCAGAATCTTGGGTTGCGTACCTCAAGATGGCCTTGACCTTTGGACCCGAAGCGCCGTTGCTTGCGGCCATTGCATCCCTCTGGTCACGGACGGGTGCGCAACGCTGTCGCTATCCGCCTAGGGTGCTGCAGCCAATGACTAAGGAAACGACAATGAGCAAAAAAGATTTGATCGACGCCGTCGCAGAAGCTGCTGACATCACGAAGGACAAAGCCAACACGGCGATCGACGCGCTGACTGCAGCGATTGTGAAGAGCCTGAAGGCTGGCGAAGAAGTCACCTTGGCCCCCCTCGGCAAGTTCAAAGTTTCAAAGCGTGATGCACGCCAAGGCCGCAATCCTTCGACTGGCGAGACTGTCGAAATCAAAGCGGCAACTGTTGCAAAATTCCAAGCTTCCAAAGCGTTGAAAGATGCATTGAACTAAACGGGTTTGATAGGGGTCGGTCGAACCGTTCGTACTGACCTGACCCTGAAACCCAAAAGTCCAATAAGGCCCGACCTGTCTTGAGCTGCCTATAGGCCTCCTGCCAGGTTCGGGCCTTTTCTTTATATTGGGCTACATCCGATCTAAGCGAACGCGCTTATTCGCCCGCGGGCTGGCGTAGATGGGTCAAATGCTCACTGCCCCGCGGGTTTGAAAATGGGACAAAAGCGGCTTGATCCTGTACCTTCGCCCAATCCTTGATGGCCCATACGCCCGTTGGAAAAGCTAGTTGGTCCCAAGGGATGTCTTCATAAGCAAACCAAGCCACTTCAAGGCTTTCTGGCCCAGCCGCAAAGCCGTCTTCGCTGAGCGTGCCGCGATACATAAAATGGACCTGGCTAATGCGCGGCACCTCATAAATACCCAAAAGCGCGTTGATGGTCACCTTGGCGCGGGCCTCCTCCCAAACTTCCCGTGCTGCCCCTTGGGCCGTGGTTTCCCGCTCTTCCATGAAGCCTGCCGGTACCGTCCAGAAACCATATCGCGGCTCAATAGCCCGCCGACACAAAAGAATGCGGCCGTGCCCATCATCAACCACAACCCCAGCGACAATCTTCGGGTTCACATAATTGATGAAGCCACACGTGTCGCAGACTTGCCGCATGCGATCCTCTCCGGCTGGGATTTGTAACGAGAAATTGGTTGGCATCAGGTGACTTATTCCTTGAAAGGGTCATGCATAGCTAAACATATATAGCTAAAGAGATGTCGCGCAGTCGTCAAAAATCAATGATAGGACGCCGACGGAGTGAAATGCACCCATTGTTGGGGCAAGCAGGCGAGTAGCGAGATGAGTGTTCAAGATCAAGAAGCGTCGCCCGTGCAAGCAGTTGCCGGGTCAGGTAAACCCCCGGCGGCGCAGAGCTCTGCCGCCACACCTTTCACACTGAATGCCTCACCCAGCCATTTATTGCATCGGGCACAACAGGCTGCAGCCGATCTGCATGCGGCTGCACTAGGGCCCAATGGCCTGACCCAGCGCCAACTTGCAGTCTTAGCGGTTTTGGCCGAACAAGATGGCGTCTCGCAAAGCGAATTAGTAGTTAGCACAGGCATTGACCGATCCACTCTGGCGGAAATGGTTGCGCGCATGGAAGCCAAAGGGCTTACACAGCGGACGAAGTCGATGACAGATAGCCGGGCCAATTCAGTGACCCTGACTCCGTCCGGCCGTGCCATGTATGAAGATGCTATGCCAAAGCTTGCTGACGTGGATATCGCTGTGCTGGCACGTCTGCCTGCCAATAAGCGCGCAGGATTCGTCGAACTTCTGACGCGCCTGGCGGTGCCGTCAGCTGAACTCGAGGAAACAAAAGCAACGAGCAAAAAGAAAAAAGACAAGAAGAAGAAAAAGAAGAAAGAGAAGAAGGCAAAATAGGCGCGTTCTTTTCAATTCAGCGCCGCACTAGACCGAACGGTCTAGATTCGCTACCAAGCGTTTATGTCAGATATTCCTTCAGGGTTTACCCCTCACACCCGCAAGAGCCCCGTTACTGATCCTTGGCAGCCCCTTTATGCCCGAACTGCTCAAGGGATTTATGAATTAGGTTTTGTTCTAGATACGTGCCATTGTAACGCTCGAGGTCTGTTGCATGGGGGTGTGATTGCTGCGCTAGCGGATAATGCAATGGGCCTTTCGCTTGGCATGGCGCGCCAGAAGAGCAAGGAAACCAAAGAAGGAAAAGCGCAAGCTGTCTCAGGGATTGTAACAACCGCCCTTCATGTTGACTATGTTGACATAGCCCAGATTGGCCAATGGATATCCATTGTGCCCCGTGTGGTCACAGCCTCACGACGAACAGGTCTCATCGATGCATTGATTTATGCTGACGACACACTCATTGCCCGGGCAAATGCCTCCTTTAAAGTCCTCATTTCAGAAACATAACCATGACAATTCGCGACATAGAAACACCCCTCGCACCACCACCCACCCCAATGGGTTCTAAAGAACGCTTGGTTGCTGCAGCGCTCTCGCTGTTCCAAGCCAAGGGCTATTACGGCGTCGCCATATCTGACATTCTCGAAGCAACAGACTTGCCCAAGGGCTCGCTTTACCATCACTTCCCAGGCGGCAAGGAAGAACTGGCGATTGCGGCTGTCGGCTTTATTGCAGACGAAGTCGATGCAAGACTGGCCGCCGAATTTGGCAAGAATAAGCGCGCTGGCGCGGTCTTGTTGGAATTGGCGCATGAATGCGTGATTTGGTTACAGCGCAGCGATTATACCAAAACGCCGCTCTTAGGGCTCTTGGCCGCAAGCCCCGGGGAAAGTGCCCTGACGCAAGCCATTTGTGATGCTCAGAAGCGTTGGCTGGCGCGGTTCGAAACGGCCTTGGGTGGCACAGAAGCGGCCCACGACAAAGCGTGCCTTGCGTTGGCGAGCCTAGAGGGCGGCATCAGCCTCGCCCGTATGTCGCGCTCGAGCGACCTCTTGATTCGTTCTGTGACATTAGCCGCGCTCCATATCAATCAACGTTGATTGGGCGCGGCTATTCTCGTTCAGCCGGCCTCGGAAACCTGTAGCGCTTCTTTTTGACGCTCAATCTGGCTGGCTAAACCCTGCATAATGGTGCGATTGATGTCGATCAAAGGCTCAACATCCTCGCCCTTCTGCATCACTTCGCTGGAATAGCGGCCAACCCATAGGCTGAGCGAGATGATGGAGGCCCGCAAATTCTCTGGCAGCTCATTGTCGGGGTTTGCGCAATCTGCCGCCATAAACGACCAGACACGCCGGTTCCAATCCAGCGCGTCCATCCGGCGGGCAATTTCGTAACGCGGCAGATCTTGGATATCCATCAGCGCGCGGGTGACTTGGCCGAAAAGCCGGTATTCTATCTCACGCGGCGTTTCGACTCGTTGCTGCGCCTTCTGATACGCTTTGAGCGACATGCTCAGTCCCCTCCATAGTAAGCCGTTCGGCTTCGTAATCCATGAGCTTCCGGCATCTGGACAATGCCTTGTAATATTCACCCGTCATCACTTCGCGCGAAACGTTCACGCATTCTTCCAAGACAGCGGGAACACGAACAACGCTCATGAACTCCGTCATGCGCAGCGCGAACTCGTTATATTGGTCCGGTGACTCTTGGCCCTGCAAGTACATCAGCATGATCGGCAGATAGATGCGACGGACGGGCGTGTTGGCCTCTTCCAATTGCATGATATCTTTCTCGCGCAAGACTGACGCCTTGTTTTGCAGCAAAAGTGTGGTTCGACGATCTCCGTTTTGAACAACGGCACCATTCAGCACGATCTTCTCGTTCGGCTTCAGGGATAGTTTCAGCGGCATTTCAAGCTCCTGCGTGCCTAAGGCCCTGAGGGGATAACGTCGATATGACGCAACCCTACAGCGCGATTTCCTCAATCTTGATAAACAAACGTGGTTAACGAATGCCTTCACCCCCTGATGCCCTGCAGTCGGTCACATTTTTGTGAGTTTGATGCCATTTAGCGGCTTGACCGGCCCCGACAAGGCAGGCAACCAAAATAATCGAGCGGGGCATTGCCGTATCGCGGGGAGACAAAGAGTTGGCGGATTGGTTTGCATGGATGGCAACGGCGGATGGCTGGGCCTCACTCGCGACATTGACCCTGTTGGAAATCGTTCTCGGGATCGACAATGTCATTTTCATCTCGATTGCCGCTTCAAAACTTCCCAAGGAGCAACAAGCCTCGGCGCGGCGCATGGGCTTGGCACTTGCTCTCATCCTTCGCATCATTCTTTTGTCGATGCTGGTTTGGTTGGCTGGCTTAACGAAGCCACTCTTTGACGTTCTGGGCCATAGTTTCTCGGCCCGCGACCTGATTTTGATCGCTGGGGGCGGCTACCTCTTGTATAAAGCTACGCTCGAGATCGACGAGATCGTGCGTTCCAAAAGCGTGGAAGACCACGCCGGCCCGAAGACTAAGTCGTCCAAGCTCATGGTCGTTGTCGCTCAAATTGCCGTAATTGACGTCATCTTCGCGATTGATTCTATTGTCACCGCGATTGGCATGTCCAATAATCTATCTATTATGGTGACAGCAGTTGTGATTGCTATTGCCGTGATGATGTTCGCCAGCGAAACCGTCTCTGCCTTCATCGATAAATATGAGACGACAAAGATGCTGGCGCTCGCTTTCTTATTGATTGTCGGCATGGTTTTGGTCGCCGACGGCTTTGGCCAACATATCGAGCGCACCTATCTTTATGCGGCAATTGCCTTTTCCGTCATGGTTGAAGCGCTCAACATTGCGGTCAAACGCAAGAATGAACGCGAAGGTCAGGATGGTGAGGGGATTTAATTGCGAAGATCATAGACGCACAGCCGACCGCGACCGCGCTACATCGCCAGAGCGGGGGCATCGTCACAAGACTATGATCATGGGCTTTGGCCAGCGGCGTGGCGGGGGCAAGGGTGGTGGCCTTGATAGGCTTTTCTGCATGATCTGAAACGCCATAGCGTCAAAAATGGTGCTGGGTTCTGTGCCACAGCCGCGCATCACGCGGCGGTGTTGATCTGGAGCCATCGGAAGGTCACGTTGGCCCCGCCCCAAAGCCGTTCCCAACCTAGCCAGATCATGCTATCAATTTAGCCAGATTGGGAGCGCTCATCGTGCAAGTCAATATATTGGAAGCCAAGAACCGCTTGTCTGAGCTCATAAAGTCGGCTCAAGCGGGCGAAGAGGTTATTATTGCCAATCGCGGGCAGCCTGTCGTACGTCTATCGCCGATCGAGGCGGAGGACACCGAATCTGCTCCGGTGAACAGCGGTGCGGCCTTGTCAGTTTGGTTACAAGCGCGCCATGTACGGGGGCTTATGTTGAAAGATGAGGAGATTGAGGCTCATGTCCAACGAAATCGTGATGCATGGGACTAATTTATCTCGATAGCTGTATCTGCGTCTATGCAATTGAGTCTGCATCGCGGTTTCACGGCAATGTTATCAAGGCACTGGCGCGCCAACCAGAAACGCAGTTTGCGGTCTCGCACCTAGTAATGGCCGAGTGTTTGGTTGGCCCGCTCAAAAGCGGGAATAGCTTTATCGTTCAAGACTATGAAGCCTTATTCAAACGCGTGGCAATCCTTGATTTAAATGAAGCTGTCTTTCGCCAAGCGGCCCAAATACGCTCGCAAGGAAATTTGAAAATGCCTGATGCGTTGCATTTGGCGTGCGCACAATTTCATGGCTGTGCATCCCTTTGGACAAATGATGAGCGCTTAGCGGAGGCCAGTGGCGGCTTCTCGGAATCGATTGTCTAGGATCAAGCCAAACGTTAGCCACTGACATATCGTCC
>JBEAVQ010000033.1:0-23654 GCA_041160865.1 Pseudomonadota bacterium
ACCCAGATCTGGGCCGTGAATTGCGTCCTGGCGAAGTTTCGTTAGCCGAATTGGAAGCAGCCTTCTTATCAGCAACGCCTGATGATGTGGTTGAGCCCGTTGCGAACGCTGCTGCAGCACCTGCTGCTGCCCCAGTCGCCGTCGAGCCTACTGCACCGGCTGTCGAGCGCCGTGCCGCGCCTGAAATTCGCGCGATCAAAGATGATGATGATGATGCCGCTGCCAAAGGTGGCGCGGTTTCCTCCAGCCAGACCATTCGCGTGAATGTCGACGTGCTTGAAACTTTGATGACCATGGTTTCCGAACTGGTGCTGACCCGAAATCAGTTGATGCAAATGGTGCGCAACACCACCGACAGCGAATTTAAAGGCCCGTTGCAACGCCTGTCCGCTGTTACGGCTGAGCTGCAAGATAGCGTGATGAAAACTCGCATGCAGCCCATCGGATCGGCATGGAAAAAGCTGCCCCGTATCGTGCGCGATGCTGCCCGTGATCTCAATAAAAAGATCGATCTGATCATGGATGGTGAGGCGACCGAGCTTGATCGCCAAGTCTTGGAATTGATTAAAGATCCACTGACCCACATGATCCGCAATTCGTGCGACCATGGTCTGGAATTGCCCGCAGCCCGGGTTGCGGCTGGGAAGTCTGAGATAGGCTCCATTCGTTTGAACGCCTATCATGAAGGCGGTCATATTGTGATTGAAGTCTCCGATGACGGAGCGGGTCTATCTACTGCGCGCATTCGCGACAAAGCCATTAAGAATGGCTTGATCAGCGAAGAACTGGCGTGGACCATGTCCGACTCCCAGATCCACCGCTTCATCTTTGCGCCGGGCTTCTCCACCGCAGCCGCAGTTACAAGCATCTCTGGCCGTGGTGTCGGCATGGATGTGGTGCGTACCAATATCGAACTCATTGGCGGCACCATTGATCTGCAATCGACAGAAGGGCGCGGTACAAAATTCTTCATCAAAATCCCGCTAACGTTGGCGATTGTTTCGGCTCTAGTTGTAGGCTCTCGCCAGCAGCGCTTCGCCATCCCACAATTGTCGATTGTGGAATTGGTAGGCGCGGGTGGTGCCTCTGAGCACAAGGTTGAAGTTCTTAATTCCGCACGGGTCTTGCGCTTGCGCGACCGCTTGTTGCCACTGGTCGATCTGTCCGAAGTGTTAGGCGTACCGCCGCGCGATCCTGTCGCTGACGACACGAGCTCTGCTTTTGTCGTTGTGATGCAGCATTCGGGCCAATTATTTGGCGTCGTCGTCGATGAGGTGTTCGACACCGAAGAAATTGTGGTGAAACCGCTATCTAAGGCTTTGGGCGATGTGGGGACCTTCTCTGGCGCAACCATTTTGGGCGATGGCTCGGTCATCATGATCATCGACCCAGGTGCTGTTTATCGTCGCGTCGGCCAAGCCGAAGAAGTTGTTGAAGAAGCTGTTGAAGCGGTTCAAAAAAAGCGTGGCCAGCGTCCTGAAACCACCTCGATGGTTGTGTTCCAAGCCGGAAGCGAACAGCCCAAGGCTGTACCACTATCCTTGGTTACGCGCCTTGAAGAATTGGACGCAACCAGCTTTGAACAGGGCGATGGCCGCACACTCGTGCAATATCGCGGCGAGCTTATGCCAATTGTCGCAGCAGATCCCAATGCGCCCATCGCCACCACAGGCGTCCAGCCTGTATTGGTCTTTACCTACAATGGCTTGGCCGCGGGCATGGCTGTCGACAAGATTGTCGACATCGTCGAAGAAGCCCTCGACATTGAATTGGCTGCAGAACGTTCAGGTCTTTTGGGTGTTGCTGTCCTCAAAGGCAAAGCCACAGAAGTGCTCGATGTCAGCCATTATCTGAGCCTTGCTCTAACCAATTGGGACGATCCAGGCACCAATAAGCCCGCCAAGCACATCGTTTTGGTGGAACGCAACCCATTCTTCCGCAACCTGCTGTCACCGCTCTTGCGCTCCGCGGGTTACGAAGTTGAAGCTGTGGACACGGTCTCGGCCGCCCTTGTCTGCGCAGAATATCGCAAGCCTTCGGCTGTGCTAACCGACATTGATGTCGATGTAGCCTCCGCACGGCGCTTGTTGAGCGATGATCGCCTCGTTGGCACCAGCATTGTGGCCCTTTCGGGCTCTCCTGATGCGGACGCCACAGGCTTTGCCTCGCTGGTTCGGAAGTCTGATCGCGATAGTCTGATTGCCGCTGTCGAAAACGCCGCCAAATTGGAGATTGCAGCATGAACGCCCTCGCAACGCGCCATGAAAGCGAATTGGCCTTAGCCAAAGCTGGTACCAAGGAATTTGTGACCGTCAATGTCGCAGACCAATTGTTCGGTGTTGAAGTGATCGACATCCAAGATGTGTTCTCGCTCAAAGGGTTAACACCTGTCCCGGGCGCACGAGCAGAGATTGCTGGGGTGCTTAATCTACGCGGCCGGATTGTTACCGCGATTGATGCACGATGCCGTTTGGGTCTACCGACCCGCCCGCAAGGCTTTGCTGGCATGATGGCTGTCGGCGTTGAATATCAGGGCGAAGCTTATGGGATCCTTGTGGATTCAGTCGGCGAAGTTCTGCGTTTATCTGACTCAGAATTTGAGCCGAACCCTGTCAATTTAAACCCGAACTGGAAGGACGTCAGCCAAGGCGTTTATCGCTTGGAAGGCCGCCTTCTGATGACTTTGAACATTGACCAACTCCTCTGCGTCGCCACCGCCTGAGACAGGAAATAAGATCATGAAGACTTGCCTTGTTGTCGATGATAGCCGCGTTATCCGTAAGGTCGCACGCCGTATTCTAGAGGATTTATCTTTTCGCGTTGAAGAGGCCGAGGACGGATCTGAAGCCTTGTCTTTCTGCCGCAGCTCTATGCCAGATGCGATTTTACTGGATTGGAACATGCCTGTGATGAATGGCATCGATTTCTTGCGTCACTTGCGCGCTGATCCAGGCGGCGACCGGCCAGTAGTCGTTTTCTGCACAACCGAAAACGACATCTCGGCTATTGCCCAAGCCATTGAATCTGGAGCGAATGAGTACATTATGAAGCCGTTTGACAGCGAAATTGTGCAATCCAAATTTGCTGAAGTTGGTTTGGTTTCACCCGTATGAGTTTCTCAACCGCTCACCCCCTGACTGACCAAGCTCCCGCGCGTAAAATCCGCGTGCTTGTGGTCGACGACTCCGCGGTCATTCGCGGTCTCGTTACCCGCTGGCTGTCTGGGGAAGCAGATATTGAAGTGGTGGGTGCCGCCGTTAATGGCAAGGACGGCATAGACCACGCTGAGAAGCATAAGCCTGACCTCATCATTCTCGATATCGAGATGCCTGTAATGGACGGGGTTACCGCTCTCCCTGCAATCCGCAAAGTTGCCCCCAATGCCCGGGTCATTATGGCGTCGACCCTGACTCAGCGCGGAGCGGAAGTTACCATCAAGGCGTTGGCCGCCGGGGCGTCTGACTACATTCCTAAACCCGATGCGAGCCAATTAGCAGGCGCTGCCGACTATAAGCGCGAGTTGTTGGCAAAGGTCCGAAGCTTGGGTGCCCGTGCCGTTTCCGCGGCCAATTTAAGTCAGACCTATATTGCGGCAGCCTCAGGGTCGTCGACCTCGCGGATATCTGCGCCACCAGCGCCAACTCTGCGTGCCGTGACGCAAAAGCTAATACCAAATGCCATTTTCATCGGCTCTTCCACGGGTGGCCCAGAGGCCTTGCGCGAAGTGATTGCGGGTCTAGCCGGCAAACTCAGTGTGCCCGTCTTCATTACCCAACACATGCCGCCAATGTTCACGAAAATTTTGGCGGATCACTTGACCAAACAGACCAAAGCTTCAGTCATTGAAGCCAGCGATGGCCTGCAAGCCCAACCTGGCGTCTTCTACATTGCGCCAGGTGATCGCCATATGACAATTAGCAGACATCTCAGTGTCACCCGTATCAACTTGAGCGACGCTCCGCCAGAAAACTTCTGCCGCCCCGCCGTGGACCCCATGTTCCGGTCGGCAGCTGAGACCTATGGGGAGAAAGCCCTAGCCGTTATCCTTACAGGGATGGGTCAAGATGGTCTGCTTGGGGCCAAACCCTTGGTGACCAAGGGTGCCCAATTGATTGCACAAGACGAAGAAACCAGCGTTGTCTGGGGAATGCCCGGCGCGGTTGCCCGTGCGGGTCTCGCGACAGCCTGTAAGCCAATTCAAGAGATTGCTCCGGCGATCTTGAATGTAATGCGTGGAGTAAGTGTATGAAGCCCGCCGATTTTGAGTTTGTATCGACCATGGTGCGGGAACGTTCAGGCTTAGTCCTGTCAGCCGACAAAACATATCTGGTTGAGAGTCGCTTGGCCCCGATTGCCCGCAAAGATGGCTTCGCTTCGATCGATGATCTGATTAGCGCAATCCGCATACGCCGCGACGCCAAACTCATAGAAGCGGTTGTGGACGCCATGACCACCAACGAAACCTTCTTCTTCCGCGATAAAACGCCTTTTGACATTTTCGAGCAGTCGATCTTGCCAGAACTAGTGGCGCGCAAGCGGGGCGGCACCATTAAAGTCTGGTGCGCAGCAGCTTCAACAGGTCAAGAGCCCTATTCTCTCGCCATGATTGCCGAGGCCATGGGTCCGAAAATGGACGGTTGCAAGCTAGAGATTTTGGGGACCGACATCTCTGAGCGCTGCTTAGAAAAAGCCAAAGCGGGCATTTATACCCAGTTTGAAGTCCAGCGCGGTCTACCCGTCCAAATGCTTCTGAAGCATTTCAAGAAAGAGAGCGACGCGTGGAAGATTGATGACCGCCTGAAAACCAACATTCGCTATCGCACCATGAACTTGCTTGACGACTTCCGCGCACTAGGCAAGTTCGACGTGATCTTCTGCCGCAACGTGTTGATTTACTTTGATATGCCAACAAAGAAGATGGTTCTAGAGCGTATGGCTCAACAAGTTGAAGGGGCTGGCTATCTGCTACTAGGGGCCGCTGAAACCGTCCTAGGTGTCACCGATAGCTTTAAACCTGTGGCCGGCAACCGCGGCCTTTATGTGCAGGACCCCAGCAAACTGGTGACTAAAGCTGCGGCTTAATCAGCCCGCCAATGCGTCCATCTCTGGCTCAAACAATACATCTGAACCCGCGGTGACCGAGGCCAAAAGGCCCGGTACTTGGGCCAGCACGTTTTCGGCAAAGAACCCTGCCAGCGAGATGCGCGCGGTCATATAGCCGGCATCCCCTGTCTTGGCCTTAAGGTGCGTTAAGGCCGCCAACGCGCCCTTGGCCAAGGTCCAGCCGCCGGTGACATCACCAGCGAGCTTCAAAAAGGGTGTTGCACCTGCCAAAGCGTCGCGCTTAGCATTGCCTGATTGGGCACGGATCAGCCAATTGGTGGCATCACAGAAGATATCGACCGCTTCGCTTAGCCGCTTGCCGATCCATTTTACCTGCTCATTGCCTGCTTGTTCGCAAGCAAGAGCAGTCGCGCGCATTTCTTCGATCAAGGCCGCAATTGGCGCGCCACCATCCATTGTCAGTTTACGGCTGACCAAATCAATGGCTTGGATCCCATTGGTACCCTCATAAATCGCGGCAATTCTTGCATCGCGGTAAAATTGGGCAGCGCCACCTTCTTCAACAAAGCCCATGCCTCCATGGATCTGCACGCCAAGGGAAGCCACTTCCACGCCCATATCGGTCGACCAGCCCTTAGCGATCGGGGTCAATAATTCTTCGCGCGCTTTAGCAATCTTGCGCGCTTCAGGGGTTGGCGCGTGTTCGGAGACATCTGACGCCAACGCTGTCATATGACAGATCGAGCGGGCAGCCGAAACTTTGGCCTTCATGGTCATCAACATACGTCGCACATCAGCGTGGTGGAAAATCGGGCTGGGGCCTGCCTCTGTCCAGCCTTCCGCGCGGCCCTGCTTGCGCTCCATCGCGTACTCATAAGCCTTTTGGAAGGCGGCATCGGCGACGGCAACACCTTGTAAACCCACATTGAGGCGGGCCGAATTCATCATGGTGAACATATAGGTCAAGCCCTTATTGGGCTCGCCAATCATCCAACCAATTGCCCCACCCGTGTCACCATAAGACATGGTGCAGGTGGGCGAGGCATGAATGCCCATCTTATGCTCAAGGCCGATGCAGCGCACATCATTATGCACGCCCGGCTGGCCATCGGCATCAGGGATGAACTTGGGCACGAGGAAGAGCGAGATGCCTTTCACGCCTGCAGGCGCATCGGGCAGGCGCGCTAACACCAGATGCACGATATTCTCGGCCATCTCATGTTCGCCCCAGGTGATATAAATCTTCTGGCCGAAAATCTTATAGGTGCCATCATCCTGTGGGACGGCGCGACTGGCAAGGGCACCGACGTCAGAGCCTGCCTGCGGCTCCGTCAAATTCATGGTTCCCGACCATTGGCCTGTCACCAGCTTGGGCAAATAAAGCGCCTGTTGTTCCGATGTGCCATGGGCAGACAAGGCTTCTACTGCGCCGAGAGTCAACATCGGGCAGAGGCCAAAGCTCATATTCGCGGCATGCATCATTTCATGCACCGCTAAAGCGACACATTTGGGCAAGCCCATGCCGCCAATGGCAGGATCAAATGGAACGGACAGCCAAGCCCCTTCGACAAACTGTTGATAGGCCGCGGCAAAGCCCTCCGGTGAGACCACCGTGCCATCAGCCTGTAGCTGGGTGCCCGCGCGATCACCTGGAGCGTTCAGCGGGGCGAGCACATCACTCGCGAGTTTACCGGCTTCAACCAAAATCTGCTGAACCAGATCCACGCTTGCATCCGAAAACAGACCCTGTTCCCGCAAGGCTGAAAGTCCTGCAATCTCTTCCAAGGAAAAGCGGATATCACGGACGGGTGCGGCATAGGTCATGGAACTTTTTCCCGGGGGCAGCGGTTTGTGACAAGGTGCGTGGCTTTATCAATCCAAGCAACGGACTGTTTCAGATATTTTAGGATTTGCTACTCGGCAAGTCTCCCAATAGCGTCTATCTAGCGCAGTGTCGGCCGGTTTGCCATGATGCAAGCTGACCAAGACAATCAGCTAAAAGGACATTAGACATGCGTCGCACCTTTATTCTCGCTTTCGCAGCCCCCGTTGCCTTGATCGCTTTTGCCGCTATGACGGCTACTGCGGCGACACCTGCAGCAGACCCTGCAAAGGCCGCTAATCTGGCAGCTCAACCTGCAGGCCTTTACGAAGTTGAGCCAACTCATACTTCCGTTCACTGGCGCCTCGATCATAGTGGCCTGTCCACCTATACCGCCCGCTTTGACAAGATCTCGGGCACCATCAATTTCAATCCTCAAAACCCAAGCGCTTCGAGTGCTGACATTTCGATTGATGCCACCTCGGTCAATACCGGCCTGCCAAAGTTTGACGCTGAAATCGCCAAGCAAGTCTTCAAAGCCGAAGCCAACCCAACAATCACCTTCAAGTCGACCAAATTGACGCCGGTCTCTGCCACGACTGGCACCATGACTGGCGACTTGACCGTAGCTGGCGTTACCAAGCCTGTGACCTTGAACGTGACCTACAATACTGGCCGCAAAAGCCCGTTCCGTGGCGTCCAGAATGTAGGCTTCTCGGCCACCGGTTCAATTAAGCGTTCCGAATGGGGCATGAATAACTGGATTAATTTTGGAATTGGTGATCAAGTAGACCTGATCATCGAAACTGAGTTTTTGAAAAAGGACTAAAACATGACGGGCGAGACTTGGTCAGGGGCTAAAGAAAGCCGTTCCTACACAACTGTAGCCATCCTGTTGCACTGGGTGATCGCTGCGGCAATCCTGGTTCAAATCTTGGGTGGCTGGGCGATGGAAGATCTCAAAGGACCTGAAAAGTTTGAGGCCTTCCAAGTACACAAAAGTGCTGGCCTAACCATCCTCCTGCTCTCCTTGTTTCGCTTGTTTTGGCGACTGGCAAATCCCCCACCCCAATTGCCTGAGGGCATGAAGGGGTGGGAAGTTGCCGCGGCCAAGTTCACGCACTTCGCGTTCTATGCCCTTATGATCGGCATTCCACTGGGCGGCTGGGTCATCATCTCCACCTCGCCCTATAATATCGCGACCCATTGGTGGGGCCTGTTTGAATGGCCACGCTTGCCTCTAGCCGATCTGCCTTTTCGCAAAGAGCTCAATGGCATAGCCAAATCGGGGCATAGTGCTGCTGCTTGGGGTGTGATCGTGCTGTTTGTGATCCACGTCAGCGCAGCAATGAAGCACGTTTTCATGGACGACGATGATGTGATGGCCCGCATGGTCCCCTTCATTCGGCCGAAATAAGATAAGGATTCTTTTTCATGTTGAAGCACCTCACGGTCGCCACTGTGGCGCTCGCAGCCCTGACTGCGCCCGTAAGATCGGCCGATGCGCAACCGGCTAAAAAGGCCCCCGCCAGCAAATCTGCCGCTGCGGATTGGACGATTGATGCGCGTCAAAGTCGCATTGCCTTTTCGAGCAAATGGGCTGGCAATGCCGTAAATGGCACGTTCCGTCAGTGGTCGGGCGATATTAAGTTTGATCCCAACAACCTTGCTGGCAGCCAAGCGGTGATCACCATCATGACCGGCAGCGCTTTGACCGGCGTAAAAGAGCCTGACGACAATCTCGCCACATCGGATTGGTTTGATGCGCGCAAATTCCCAACCGCCCGCTATGTCACGCAATCAATACGCTCGGTCGGCCTGGGCCGCTATGTCGCCGAGGGAGTTCTGACAGTTAAGGGCGTGAATTACCGCCTGCCTTTGCCCTTCTCGGTCTCCATTTCAGGCAATGTGGCCACCATGACTGGTCAAGTGAAACTCGACCGGATGGCCCTAAAGCTTGGCCTTGAGTCTGACGCAGGTGCTGAATGGGTGGCACGGGAAACCGTCGTCAATGTCGCGGTCCGCGCGACACGGAAATAGACATAAAAAAGGCTGGATCCCTAAAAGCTCCAGCCTCGTTACTTCGATCAAACTCGACCAAGCTTACTTGGTTGGTTCTGGCATCATCGACGAATGCACGTGGTAGATTTTCCAAGCGCCATCTTCCAACTTGTAGATGAAGAAATAAACCGCCTTCACAATGGTAACGGCTTTGGTGTCTGGGTTGGTCAATGCCACATCCCAAGTACCCAAACGGGTTGCCATGTTGCAGCCGACTTACACAGAGCTGGTTTGGATCGTGCCAACTGGGCTGTTCATTAAAACACCGACGAAATAGTCGTTGATGGCCTCTGGTGCCGTGCGTGGAGTGTTGGACACGGTGGCCAACAGAACAGCGTCCTTTGCGAACAAAGGCGCCACTTTGGCTGGGTCTTTTGTTGTCCACGCATCGATGCATTGCAGAAACAGGGTTTCGACTTGGGCCGGGGTTGCTTTGGCGCACTTCATCTTGCTTCCGCCGGCCAAAGCAGGAGTTGCTGCAGGGGCGAGCACGGACGTGAGGGCTGCGAGGTATGCAATATTTTTCATGATGACACCTCCAGTTAATACTGTCGGGGTGCATATGTCGGGCAGGCGGTCTAGCATAAAGCCGCTCTAGTGAAGTTGATGGGAGCGTTACCATTTCGTGAACGGATTTCGGGGCGCTGCGCACCGTTTTTGACTTTCTGGGCTAAACTGTCACAGGAACAGCTATGGATCAGAAGCCCTTAAAAAATGTGCTTGGTGCCGTTGCCGCCCTTGCGCGCGGCGACTTGGTGGGTCTGCCGACGGAGACGGTCTATGGCTTGGGGGCTGATGCGACCAATGCTGACGCCGTGGCGAAGATTTTTGCTGCCAAGGGTCGCCCCCATTTCAACCCGCTAATCTCCCATGTTGTCAGCCTTGAAGCGGCAGAAGCGCTTGGGGTGTTTTCACCACTGGCACGAAAGCTGGCCAAAGCCTTTTGGCCAGGTCCTTTAAGTCTCGTGGTGGCACGCCAGCCTGATTGTGCGGTCTGTGACTTGGCCTGTGCAGGGCTTGATACCATTGCTTTGCGGGTGCCTTCGCACCCCCTTATGCAACAAGTGCTGCACGCATTCGGCAAGCCTGTTGCCGCCCCTTCTGCGAACGTTTCCGGCAGACCTTCACCGACTACAGCTAGTCATGTACTGGAGGAGTTTGGCGACACGCTAACTCTCGTGCTCGATGGCGGACCTAGCTTAGTCGGGCTGGAGAGCGCGGTTGTGGCAGTGACCGGCGATCAAGCGACCTTGCTGCGCTTAGGCGGCTTGAGCCGTGAAGCACTGGAAGCCGTGACTGGCCCCCTACTTGCCCCGGATGCCTCTGCTAAAGCCGCCCCAGCTTCGCCCGGGATGGTTCTACGCCATTATTCGCCGCGTGCGCCTGTGCGCTTGAATGGCTCTTCGGCTAGCTCAGGCGAGGTGATGATCGGTTTTGGTCCGGACTTTGATGGGGCAGATTTCAACCTGTCTCCTGCAGGCGATGTGGTTGAGGCGGCGGCCCAACTTTTTGCCGTGCTGCGCGCGGCAGATGCTTTGAATCCGTCCGCTATTGTCATTGCCGCGATACCAGAGACAGGCCTTGGAGAGGCGATTGCCGACAGGCTTCGCCGCGCCGCAGATCCTTGATACTGAAAAGACGCACTGCGTGCACTTGCACGGCCCGCGCAGCGCCGTAAAAGAGGCCAGCTTTTCTGCCCATCCATAGGATGTTTCCCGATGACCCCGTTCAAGTCCGCTGCCCTCTCCCGTATCAAGCCATCCCCGACCATGGCTGTGACCCAAAAGGAGCGCGAGTTAAAAGCGGCTGGGCGCGATACAATTGGCCTTGGTGCTGGCGAACCAGACTTTGACACGCCCGACAATATCAAAGAAGCCGCCATCGCCGCGATCCGCGGCGGCAAGACCAAATACACCAATGTCGACGGTATCCCTGAGCTTAAGGCTGCGATCTGCGCTAAATTCAAGCGCGAAAACAATCTGACCTATACGCCAGAGCAAGTCAGCGTCGCACCGGGCGGCAAGCCCATCATCTATAACGCCTTCATGGCCACGCTGAACCCAGGCGATGAAGTGATTGTGCCAGCGCCCTATTGGGTAAGCTACCCCGATATTGTGCATCTGACCGGCGCGACACCGGTAATCGTTGAAGCCACCGCCGAAGAAGGCTTCCGCCTGTCGGCTGAAAAGCTAGAAGCAGCGATCACGCCTGCCACCAAATGGCTGATCCTGAACTCGCCCTCCAACCCAACTGGTGCTGCCTATAGCGCTGCACATCTGCGCACTCTGGCCGACGTTTTGCTGCGTCATCCCCATGTTATGATCCTAACCGACGATATGTATGAGCATTTGCTCTATGACGGGTTTGAGTTTGCCACCATTGCCGCGGTAGAGCCTGCCCTCTATGATCGTACCCTGACGATGAATGGTGTCTCCAAAGCCTATGCCATGACTGGCTGGCGCATCGGCTATGCGGCTGGGCCTGTATGGCTGATCAAGGGCATGGCTGGCATCATGAGCCAATCGACTTCGAACCCCACCTCGATCAGCCAGTATGCGGCAGTCGAGGCTCTTAATGGCCCACAAGACTTTTTGCCCACTCGTAATAAAGTGTTCCAAGAACGCCGGGATCTGGTTGTCTCGATGCTCAACCAAGCGTCTGGCCTCACGTGCCCTAAGCCTGAAGGCGCATTTTACGTTTACCCATCCTGCGCTGGCCTAATCGGCAAGAGCACGGCATCTGGCGTGGTAATTAATAATGACGAGGATTTCGCCCGCGAGCTTTTGGAGTCTGAAGGCGTAGCCGTCGTTCATGGTGCAGCCTTTGGCGGCAGCCCTGCCTTCCGCATCTCCTATGCGACGTCGACCGAGACACTCGAAGAAGCCTGCCGCCGGATCCAGCGCTTCTGTGCGAGTTTGAAGTAGGCCTGGGGTTTCAGGCTAAACTTCCCTTCCTTCTATGTTCAGGCTAAGAGCGCGCATGGCAGAAACGCTCTCCCTCTTTGCAACACGGCTCTACCGCGCGCCCTTAGGTGGGCAAACGCCCGAGGACTTGCGCCAAGACTTGGCGGATGCTTGCGACATGCTGGAGCAAGAGGACGCAGCTGGGCGGCGCTGGTGCCGTGACAATGGCTATAGGGGCTATACCTCTTATGCCTCGCTCAATGATTTGCCGACCCGGATCAGCGCCTTTGGGAACTTGAAACGCCTACTCGACAAGCATGGCGCGGCGTTTGCGCAGGAGGTTGGTTTTGATCTGGCGGGTGGCAAGCTGAAGCTGGACAGTATTTGGGTCAATTGTTTGCCACCGGGCGGGGTTCATACGGGGCACATTCACCCCCACAGCGTTATCTCGGGTACCTATTATGTCACGCTGCCCGATGGCGCATCTGCGCTAAAACTGGAAGATCCACGCCTAGCCATGATGATGGCAGCACCCACGCGCCTGCCCGAGGCTGCCCAAGATTTACAGCCCTTTGTGTTCCTGACACCGCAGATCGGCGAGGTGATTCTTTGGGAAAGCTGGTTGCGCCATGAAGTGGTGCTCAATCGCGCTAAGTCCAAGCGGGTATCGATCAGCTTTAACTATGCTTGGGTCTAGGGCCCGCCCATGACCCCTCCGACCCTTTATCCCTTTGACGAAGATGAGATTGACGAGACCTTCGTGCGCGCCTCTGGCCCCGGCGGCCAGAACGTCAATAAGGTTTCAACGGCTGTGGAATTGCGTTTTGATGCTGCTGCTAGCTTATCTTTTCCAGAGGATGTGCGCGATCGCCTGATTAAGTTAGCGGGATCAAGGGCCACCAAGGACGGGGTTATCGTTTTGTTGGCCCAGACCTTTCGCACCCAAGAGCGAAATCGCCAAGATGCCCGCGAGCGGCTGCAAGGCTTGATTAATCGCGCCAGTGTGCCACCTCCGCCGCCACGCAAAAAGACCCGGCCAACCCGCGCCGCACGAGAAAAGCGACTTGAGGGCAAGGCGATCCGCTCAACCGTTAAAAAGCTGCGTGGCCGTGTGGGAGAGGACTGAGCTTAAGCCAACAAAAAAGGCAGAAGCTTCCGCCCCTGCCCTTTTAAGCACCTGTTTGCAATCAGATTAGATGACTTGCAATTCGGTCGCTGCGGTCTTGCCGCGCTCTGTCTTCAGTTCAAAGCTGACTTTTTGGCCATCGTTCAAACCGTTCAAGCCGGACTGCTCAACTGCGCTGATGTGAACGAACACGTCGCCGCCACCTGCATCAGGTTGAATAAAGCCATAGCCCTTGGTTGCGTTGAACCACTTAACAACTCCGGTCGCCATCGTGGGACCCTTTCTCATAGTTTGGCCGCTTCGCATGCTTACAGCCACAGTGACCGTGCGATATCCGGCACGGCATTCGGCGTCTTAGAAGAATGGAAGCTGGCAGGATCTATCTTGCGAAAGCGGGCAAAAAAGACCATGCGACGGCAGTACCAGTTTCGTCGATCAGACGAGTAACTAGCACAGGAATAGCGATCTAACAAATGAAACACAGGCCGTATGGATCAACTTACGTTGATAATCTTCGCAGACGGGACGTTATCGGAGGTGGTCTTACAGCCTTAGCCATCATGCCATCGATTGCACGAGGGCAGTCCGCAAACAGCACTCGAAGCGCTAATGTGACTATCTTGGATGAGGCTATAGCCATGCCTAGTTTGGGGCGCGCGCGACGGATCTGGCTCTATTTGCCACCGGACTATCAAGGCTCACGCCGCCGCTATCCGGTGATCTATATGCAAGACGGCCAAAATCTGTTTGACCGCGCGACTTCTTATGCCGGGGAATGGCAAGTCGACGAGACGCTCAATCGGCTGGCAGCGGCCGGGGATCCCGGTGCGATTGTGGTGGGGATCGACAATGGTGGTGAGAACCGCACGGCAGAGTATCATCCTGTCTTGCCGTGGTCTGGGCTTCTAGGCCAAGCCAATGCCTATATCTCCTTTCTAACCGACACCCTTAAGCCCCTCATTGATCGCCGCTTTCGGACTAAAAGTGATCGTCTCCACACTATAATCATGGGGGCCAGTTCGGGTGCTACACTTGCGCTCTATGCCGGTATCATGCGGCCAGATATCTTCGGACGCGTCGGTGCCTTTTCCACGCCCCTCTGGCTGAATCCCCGTTTGGACCAACTGGCGCGCACAAAAAAGCCCTATCGGCGCGGCGCACGCGTCTTTCTGGTAAGTGGTCGTGATGAGCGGGTGGGCAACGAAGCCAAAGGCATTTTCGCCAAGGATCAGCCCGCAATGGTCGAAGCCTTGATCCACGTCGGCTATAAGCCTAAGCGGGACATCCGCTCCTGCATTGTCGAGGACGGCACCCACTCTGAACGTTTCTGGGCAAGCGAATTTGAAGGGGTTTACCGTTTCTTGACAGGCTAAGATATCTTAAGCGTCAAGCTTCTCGAGAACACCAGGAATAGCTTCGCGCAAGTCAAAGCTAGGCGTTAGCTTGTGTTCATGCGACTTCTGAATCTGCAGGGCTTTGAACGCTCGTGCCAAGGCAAACTTACCTAGTGCGCGCGGGTCCAGACCAGCTTGAATTTCTGGCTGCATTTGCAATCGCCGTCGCAGCACGCCATTGGCATAAATGACGTTGGCCCGCAGAAGAGCCGCTGGCGTCATGAATTCCACCGACAGCGAGACATTGACCATCGGCCCATTGACGATGCGATGGGGGGCATTTTGCGCCCAAGTCACCATCATGCCGGGTTCCAGCGTCACATCTTGGGCCTCTTGGTCCCAAGTTAGGTCGAACGGAATTTGCTCGTCCGTTTCACGCAGCACGACGGCCTCAATCTGCTCAGGGCGTGCAAAGGGGGCTTTGGGGGGATAGACGCGTACATGCTTGGTGCCGCGAACTTGCCAAAGCGAAACCAAAGGCGAATCCAGATGATAGAAGACCTGTGCGTTCGGCGATGAAATCAGCACACCGAGGTCGCGCTTCATCGTCTTTAGACCGGAAACATTGGTTTCCTTGTCGCGGAAAATTTCGTCGCACAACTCAGCATACTCAGCCAGATGGGAATTTGCGGCCCTTAAGTTCAGCCAAATCCGCCCCTCTTCAACAGCCTGCATCAGCTCAGCACCGCTCATGTCCCCAGCCTTGCCTACGCGCCAGGACTGCCAATCCACCGGATCATGGCCCATGGTAAAGACGCCTAACTTGTCGCGGGGATAAGTGTCCAAGAGTGCCGCCAGACCAGCGTCAGAAAACATCGGTCGGGTATGCAAGCCATGCTGTGCCACGATGGTCTCACGACCAAAGCGCTGAGCCACATTATCAGGCCAAGAAACGATCGAAGCTGGTTTAGTCATGGGAGGACACTCTATCAACTTGTTGGGCTTTGCCGCGCGCGACGAGGCGACGCGGTGCAGAGGTTACCGCAGCCCAACCCGCATGCAAGCGCCCTGCCAAATCAGGCTCCACGCTTGCAATCAAGTCTAGGCGCTTTTGGATCATACCGATTGGGCCCGTTTGGGCCGTTGAGACAGCCGTCGCCTGTCGCCCGATTTGGCCAGCCTGAACAGTTACTGGATTGCGCGCAAACTGCGACTTATAACGGCTGTGCCCTTGCGCCAAATCGATGGTCTCAATGCCGATATTTTCAGCATGGCTGACCATCTGGCTTAAGAAAACAATCCCCGGCGAAAAGGGATGTGCCTTTGGGCAGGTCGAAGCGATCCAGGGATGATACCACCCGCCTTGACGCACGCCAAATTGCCCGGAAACCAAGTAATCGCCTGCATAGAGCGTTATCAGACAGCCACCAAACCCTGGGTTGGTGCGGCTGAACAAGTCCTGCATCATCGCTTTCACCCATTGCGGGCGCAGGACATCGGTTAGACCGGTCTCATGATACTGATCTATTTTGAGCTGCAAAACAGCGTCTAACGCCGATGGGTCTTGATCGCCGGTTATAAAGCGGATTGGGCCCAATTCTCGTTCCATCTTATTGGCCAGGCGCCGCAAATTCTTTGCCCATTTGGGATTAGCCTGCCGCAGGCGTTCCAGCTTGACCGCCCCACCATCTTTCAGACTGAGACGATAGCCCAAGGTGGGCTCTAACGGAGCGCTTTGGAACCAGCCGTGCGGGTCCATTAGGCCCGAGACAGCCATGCGCTCAATCCCAGCTTCAGCCAAGAACGCTGTGCCATCAAGCTTGAGGCCCGGATCACTCACGATGGCTTGATAGTCCGAGAACGGCGCACCAACGGGGCGTCCATGGCCGTGAATGGCCTTGTGAAACGCAAAGTAAGCCACGTCGCGCCCGTCATCGGTTGCAATTGCCACATCCACGTCGCCGCGATAGCGCTGAACCAATTGCGCAAAATAAGGCCCAACCAAGGGCGAACCAAACTCTGGCGTCTCTCGCTGCAACGTAGCCCAACGGTCAATCTGACCTTCGGTCAGAGCGTCAACAGAGATCGTGGTAACTTTCACGGTAGATTCCGTCTTTCAAAAAAGAACGCGCGCTGAGTTTGTCGAGAACGCTATCACGCAAATCCTAGCATTGCGTTGACGTGAGTGTGATGGGGGACCCAACCCCAACACCCATAGCCCCGCGCGGAAAACCACCGGGGGTGCACCTTGTTGCCTCCTTAAGAAGCAGAGGGGCCGGGGCGCGTGGTGTGTGCCAAATGAGGTGGGCCAGATTAACGGACTGGCCCGGATTACGACGCAAGCCATGCGCCCCGGCTGAAATAAGTCTGTGTGCCCAAGAGTGGGTAACCAGCCCACCTCGGTGGTTTGAGTTATTCCCCCGCCTAGTACGTAAAGGCCCATTTTAAGCGCGTTTTGATCCAAAGGATCAAAATTGCGCGATTATAAAAATGGAGCGAACCCACGAGTTTTATTTGAGGCCTATTGAAAGACCTGACCTTCGGCTTCACACGGCAGTGGGGCTTAAGTACACCGGCATGAGGACAGCTAACCTTTATGAAAACACGAAGCAGTCACGTCCACCTCGATTAACCCCGCTTACCCATCCCCAACCAGTGTCGTCGCTGCACCAACAACGTCCTCTCGTCAGAGATGGGCTTAGGTTATGGGAGGTTTGGTGGGAGGGGGATAAGTTTTGTTTTGTCCCTGTTCGTAGCCCCCTTCACCGGCTTCGCCGGCATCGGCGCATGCGCCGTTGTGGCCGCGAAGGGACTGAAGGGGCACTTCATCCGGCATCATCTCCGCTCAAGCTTTAGCGAAGAGCGGGCATCCAATTGCGCCATCCCAAATGATAGCGCCCGACCCGTTCAATTATCCAAGAAGCTGCGCAGTTTACGCGAACGCGAGGGGTGCTTAAGCTTGCGGAGGGCTTTGGCTTCGATCTGGCGGATGCGTTCGCGGGTCACGCTGAACTGCTGGCCAACTTCTTCCAGCGTATGGTCGGTATTCATCCCGATACCAAAGCGCATGCGCAGCACGCGTTCTTCGCGTGGAGTCAGGCTAGCCAACACCCGCGTGGTGGTTTCGCGCAGGTTCGACTGAATGGCCGCTTCTACAGGCAGGATCGCATTCTTGTCTTCAATAAAGTCACCCAGATGGCTGTCTTCCTCGTCCCCGATTGGGGTTTCAAGGCTGATCGGCTCTTTGGCGATCTTCATGACTTTGCGGACTTTTTCCAACGGCAGGCCAAGCTTTTCGGCCAATTCCTCTGGCGTTGGTTCGCGACCGATTTCGTGCAACATCTGTCGCGAGGTGCGCACCAGCTTGTTGATCGTCTCGATCATATGGACCGGAATACGAATGGTGCGTGCTTGGTCGGCGATGGAGCGCGTAATCGCCTGACGGATCCACCATGTTGCGTAGGTGGAGAACTTATAACCGCGACGATATTCGAACTTATCGACAGCCTTCATCAAGCCAATATTGCCTTCTTGAATGAGGTCGAGGAATTGCAGGCCGCGATTGGTGTATTTCTTAGCAATCGAGATCACCAAGCGCAGATTGGCTTCCACCATTTCCTTCTTAGCTTGACGGGCTTCGCGCTCACCCTTTTGCACGGTTTGGACGATGCGACGGAACTCGTCGATCGGCACGCCGGTTTCTTGAGCCAGGGTGAAAATCTCTTGACGGATTTCGTCGGCACGGTCGCGTTGGTCACTGGCAAAGCGGGTCCATGACTTGGTCTTATCCTTGACGGTGTCGAGCCAGCTTGGGTCCATTTCATGGCCCTGATAGGCCTTGGCGAAATCTGGACGGCCGATGCCACAGGTTTCGGCCAGACGCATCAATTTACCTTCCAACCCAATGGAGCGCTTGTTGATCGTGTAGAGCTGTTCCACCAGAGCCTCGATCCGGGCGTTGTTCAGCTTCAGGCTCTTTAGTTCGTCGATGATACTGTTTTGTAGCGCATCCATCGCTGCCATATCATCGTCGGTGATCGACACACCGCGAATACGGGCGTCGAGAGAGCGATCCTTTAAGGCACGGAATGCGTCAAAGTGGGCAGCAACCGTATCTAGGATGCCCATGATGCCGTCGCGAAGTTCGCCTTCCATGGCCGACATGGAAAGCGCAGCGCCTTCATCTTCTTCAGCTTCGGCGCGGGCCGCACGTGCGGCGCGGGCACCGCCTTCATCATCTTCATCATCATTGCTAGAGAGGACTTCTTCTTCCTCCTCTTCCTCTTCTTCGACCACAGGTGGCGCGTTTTCTGCACCATATGTCGCTTCAAGGTCGATGATTTCACGCAAGAGAACGCGGCCAGTCTGCAATTCGTCGCGCCACACCATGATGGCTTCAAACGTCAGCGGGCTTTCACACAAACCGCGGATCATCGCGTCGCGGCCAGCCTCGATGCGCTTTGCAATCGCGATTTCGCCTTCGCGCGACAGAAGCTCTACCGCGCCCATCTCACGCAAATACATGCGGACGGGATCGTCAGTGCGGTCTTGGCCTTCTTTGGTATTGCCGGTTTGGATAACAACAGCAGAACTAGACGACGAAACGGTCGCAACTTCGCCGCCTTCTTCCTGCCCATCTTCTTCAGCTTCAATCAGATTGACGCCCATTTCGCTCAATTGAGACATGACGTCTTCAATTTGCTCAGACGTGAAGTCTTCCGACGGTAGAATTTTGTTGAGTTCGTCGACTGTGACCCAGCCGCGTACTTTCCCTGCCTTGATGAATTTCTTCACCGCAGCATTGTTCAAGTCCAGAAGTGGCGCATCAGGGGTCTCTGCGGATTGCGCTTCTTCAACTTTTTCTACCATGAATGTGCCGCCTCTTGGTTCCGCCATGTCGTCACACAGCGCACCTGATTGCTATAATAAATCCCCGCCAAACTGTCTTGGTAAGACAATCTGCCACGGACCCGAATTCCCTGCCCCTATAGCTGAACTTTTTTAAAAGGTCAGCTAGCGGTGCCTGTCTTGTCTGCCGTTTGAAACAACGGCACAGCCCGCCCGTGCTACTTGAAGCACGCGCCGACTTTCTAATCTTCTGCCGGTAGAGAGAACCCCTCCACCCCGACGATGGATGCCCCAGCAGAGCTCGTCTCGTCGGCCCGCAGCGCACGGCGCTCACCAACCAGACGCTTAAGCCGCTCAAACGCTGCTTCATCGCCACTGCCTGCCGCAGAAACGGCCTCGGCTGCGTCCGACGCCAGAGCCCGGTGGGTCTCCAAACGTTGAAGCGCAATAAGCCAAGCACGCTTTGCATCCTCCACACTCAGCTCAGGCCGGGCGTGGGGGTTGACCGGCGACCGCCGCGCTTCATCGAGAAAGCGCACGGCTTCGGTTTGACCTAATTGGTTCAGATGGAGACGAACGCTCTCAAAATCAATAGTCGTTCCCGCATGATGCAGGTCTAAAAGGCCGTGACGCAGTAAATTCAGGCCTTGATGGTCAAGAACAAGGCCTGCAAACGCCTCTTCATGGCCCTCCAGAAGTTCAGAACGTAACAAGGGGGCGGTGACGAGGTCTACCAAAGTCCGCTTCGGCCGAACCGTTCCTGCTCTGATTTTTAACCGTAATTCTGCTGTCGCGCTGCCAATAGGGCCAGTGTCGCCGCCTCTACCGCGTGCTTTTGGCACAAAGGCTGGCCGGGCCGCCGGCGCAAATAGGGTATCGAGACTGCGACGCATGTCTTCATTGAGTTCGCGCTGCAAATCAGGGTCGGTGACTTGGCCTGTCAGCTGGCGCAATCGCTTGCGTAGGCCGGCGCGTGCTTCTGCCGTCCCTAAGGGTTCACGCTCTTGTTCGCGCTGGAACAAAAAGCTGCCGAGCGCCAAAGCACTCTCCAAAACTCCTTCGATCCCCGCGGCCCCTTTGGCTTTGATCATATCATCAGGGTCTTGGCCTTCGGGCAAAAAGCCAAAGGCGAGGGTTTTGTCAGCCGATACCAGTGGCAAAGCGCGATCCAAGGCGCGTTCGGCCGCTTTAAGGCCCGCCTTATCGCCATCAAAGCACAGGATAGGCCGCTTCGACGCTTTCCAGATCAGGCTCAATTGATCCTCCGTCAAGGCCGTGCCCAAGGGCGCCACAGCTGCAAAGCCAGCGCGTTCTAAAGCGATGACATCCATATAGCCTTCGGCGACCAGAATAGGCTTATCCTTGGCCGCCGCACGCGCCTGCGCATAGCGGTAGAGGTTACGGCTTTTATTGAAGACCGGGCTATCGGGGCCGTTAAGATATTTGGGCTGGCCGTCGGGGTCGAGTGTACGCGCGCCGAATGAGACCGTGCGGTCGCGCGTATCGGCGATGGTGAACATCACCCGCCCTCGATAAAAATCAAACGGCGCACCACCATCATCGGGTAACTTTAACAGGCCCGCTTCCACCAGATCGGCCAATTGATGCCCACCTTGGGTCAAGCGGTCTTTCAACCAGCTGCGACTGTTTGGGCTGAAACCCAGGCCAAAGCGATCCCAATCAGCCTCATTCAAGCCGCGCTTGGCAAGATAGGCGCGAGCTTTCGCTCCTTCTGGGCTGCGCAGCGCTTGGGCAAAGGCGGCACGCGCAGCATCAAGCGCATTGGTCATGCGTTTGGCTTGATCATCCTTGGTGACGGCTTCTGGATCACGCTCGGGCAGAGGGATGCCCATATCTCGCGCCAAACGCTCCACCGCTTCGGGGAACGGCACATTCTCTGTCGCCATAATAAAGTCGAGCGCATTGCCGTGCTGGCCGCAGCCAAAGCAATGGTAAGTGCCCTTGGAATCTAAGGCATGAAAGCTGGGGGTCGCCTCATTATGAAAGGGACAGCAGGCCCACATATCACCGCGCGCCAGATTGGACTTGCGCTTATCCCACGTCACTTTGCGACCGACCACTTCCAATATGGAGGCGCGTGTCAGCACTTCGTCTATAAAGGGGCGGTCAAAGCGGGACATTAACTGAGACAATGGGGCTTCAAACCCGAATCATCAAGTCCGCAGCCCATCGCAGGAAAGGCGAATTTCGCCAACTGGTCTCAATTGGGCTTGAACTGCTTTTTGAGGACAGCTAGAGCCAGGTTACCTGCCAAGACCCTCCCGATATGATAGGTTCAGACACATGAAATTTTCGAGCCAGCTGATTGCTCCCGCCCTCCTGGCCTTTATGGTCGCAACCCCCAGTTTCGCCAGCGAATTGCATGGCACAAGGTGGTTGACCGCCAATGGCAGTGGCGTCATACGCATCGAAGCTTGCGGAAAGCAGACCTGTGGTCGCATTGTAGGCCCTGGCCCTAAAGCCGACAAAAACGCAGCTACCACCGACACAAAAAATCCGGATCCGAAATTGCGGACACGCTCAATCGTCGGCATGGCAATTTTGACGGGCTTCACAGCTCAGCCTGATGGGAAGTTCACGGGCGGCCAGATATATGATCCGACCGAGGGCAAGGTTTATCGCAGCGAATTTCGCCGAAAGCGCGATGGCAAACTGGAAGTCAAAGGCTGCGTTGGTCCCATCTGTGTTGGCCAAACTTGGACGCCTGCCTCCTAAAACGAAAAACCCCGCCTTCGTGCTCTACGAAGGCGGGGTTATTTGGCAGGTCCTAATCGCAGACGCGATCAGGGCGAAGCTCACATATGCTCCAGCATATATTCAGCGGCCGAAACCTTATATTCGGCTGGCGCTTCCACGAACAAATGCGTCACAACGCCATTGTCGGCCACCAGCGAGAAGCGCTGTGAGCGCACGCCCATGCCAAACTTCGACGCATCCATTTCAAGGCCAATCGCCTTTGCGAAATTGCCGCTGCCATCGGCCAGCATGATGATTTCGTCGCTGACGCCTTGATCCTTTGCCCAAGCGCCCATGACGAACACATCGTTCACGGACAAACATGCAATCGCGTCGACGCCCTTAGCGGCCAATTCAGTGGCCTTTTCCTTATAGGACGGCAAATGCTTGGCTGAGCAGGTTGGCGTATAAGCGCCGGGGACGGCAAACAAAGCGACCTTTTTGCCGCCAAAAATATCAGCCGTGGTGCGTGGCGCTGGACCCTCAGCGGTAGGGACCATGAAGGTTGCGTCGGGAAGGCTGTCGCCCACTTTGATTGTCATCTGTCGTTCTCCATCATGGCGGCCAAACCATCTTTCAGCCAAAGGGCATTAGCGCCAGCCGCATGCCTGCTAGATAATCTATCGCCTGTGTGATTCAAAGATATGACCATGCGCAAATCTGGGCGTAATTTATCCACCCAGACTTTTAAGCTTTTGCCTGCTCCTTGTACAAGATGCGACAATTTAGCTCATCCGAACAACGCAGAACTAAAAATTCAGACTAGACATTGAGAGATTTTAGCAACACGATCACGGACATGAGAAACTCGCTGGTCGGACGCTTCCTGATTGCCACCCCTTCAATGGCAGACCGTCGTTTTAAACGCTCGGTTATACTGGTGTGCGACCATGATGAAACCCACGCCATGGGCATTGTGATCAATCGGGCGATGCCGCGCCTGATGCTGCCGGACTTGCTGGATCAGTTAGGTATCGATTGTGCGATCCGGGTCCCGGCGATTCCAGTGCTCGATGGCGGCCCCTGTCAGCGAGATCGGGGCTTTGTGCTCCACACCGATGACTGGTCAAGCGATGAGACCACCAGCCCCATCATGGGTGGCTTGCGTATGACTGCCACGCGCGATGTGTTGCAAGCCATTGCCCAAGGCATAAAGCCCAGCCGCGCCACTTTGGCTTTGGGTTATTCGGGTTGGGATGCAGGCCAGCTCGAAGCCGAAATCATGGACAATGCCTGGCTCGTCACTGAAGGCGATATTGACGCAGTGTTTGCCACCGCCAATCTGGACGACAAATGGGAAGACGCCATCAGCCGCTTTGGGCTAGAGCCGTGGCAGATTTCGCAGAACGCTGGGCGGGCGTGAGCGGTGCGGTAACGACGCAAGCCGAGCCGTAGGGTTTAGTCCGATATGAGTGCACCAGCTTATTCGCCGTGGTCTTGATTTTAGCTTTTCCACTTAGACTGATGGGGTGGACGCCCCCTGACGGCATCTATGTGCCAGTATGTGGATTGTTGGAGTCACATACGAAGGAGGCGTCCGTGTAAGAGGTTAGCATAATTGGATTAGATTTGGCCAAGCGTATTTTTCAGGCGCATGGTGCGGATAGGTCTGGCAAGTGTTTGTTCTCGAGGAAGCTGTCGCGTGCTCAGCTTTTGGGCTTTTTCAGTAGCCAGAAGCCATGCATTGTTGCGATGGAGGCGTGTTCGTCGGCGCATTATTGGGGTCGTGAGATAGCTGC
>JBEAVQ010000123.1:0-12746 GCA_041160865.1 Pseudomonadota bacterium
GATGCTGGATGGAAGTTTTTCCAAAAAGACACCGACAAGGTGAGGTACGAATACGCCTTGCAGCTCTACACACAGCAGAGCGCTTAATTGCATCCGGTGCTCAATCTACCGGCAGCGATTTTTTTGGAAAGGATGGACGCAACCATCTGCTCTGGCGTGTCGATCGACAGGGGGCGTTCGACCGAAATCAGCACGTCGTCTGCCGGCGACAGGTTCACCCGCCCGCCCCAGACAATGCAGCCGCCGCAGGTTTCGACGACGTTACGCATCTCCTCCTCCGACAAATCCACGCGGGCGAGGACCTCCATGGTGTCGGCGGTTCCTGCTGGCGAGGTGATTGCCCGCGAAGAGGTCTTGGGAATGATGAGTCCATGGGAGGCGACGATTGGTGCGACGATCAATGAGGTTCTGTTTCCGGGTATGCCGCCGATACAGTGCTTGTCCACGACAAGTTTACTACCCCAATCGAGCCTAGAGCCAGCCGCGATCATCCCGCGGGTGAGGCCAAGGGTCTCTTCGGGCGTCATGAAGCGGGCACAGGCGAAGAGGAAGGCAGCGACTTCCATATCGGACCATCGATGATCGGCAAGATCGCGCGCCACGGCCACAAAGGCGGCGTCATCAAGCACCAGACCATCGACCTTGGCGCGAATGGTCGCGAGGCTTGCCGGTGGACGCGCAGGAGCCACCTGGACAAGGTCGCCGGCCTTGACGCCGAGGCGACGGAACAGCGGCTGTGGGAGCCCGATCTCGTCAGGCATGAGCAGGGTCGGGTCGCCGATCATCGTTGAGGCCAGCAATGTTTTATCGCCGAATCGCAGCTCTACTTTGCGTGAGCCCCGAAGACGTTCGGGACGCAGCACCTCGCTACACCGGGCCATGACGACGACATTTTCACGGAAGCTGTCAAGGCCCAGCGGCCGGGCTTTGAGAAACTCAGTCCGTCCTACAACGGCCACAGGCTGGGCCTCGCTGGAGCTCCTGGTCACGCCACTCATGTTTTACCTTAAAGACTTTAGATTGGCTCGCAATGGCTGGGCTGTCAATCAGCATCGAACATGAGACCCGGACTTTCATTTAAATCTGCTCCGCAATAGCGCGATGTTCTAGCTGCTGTGCGGGAAGGGGCTCAGCTTTTTTGTGTGTGCAACGTCTGTCCGCAGGGAGGTCTTGAGCGGGCGCTTTTGCGGCTGTGTGGCTGGTCATTTAAGCTGGATACTGAGTTGGTTACACGCCCGGCCCACAAAAGAAAAGCGGGAAAGCCAAAGCTTTCCCGCCTTCCGTCGACTAAAAGACGGTTGGGTTTAGAAGTTTGCTTTCAAGCTGACATAGCCAAAACCACCATTCATGCCGAATGGACCACCGCTGCGGGGATAAACCTGACCATCGGCCAGACCGCCACTGATCGGGAATACATTGATAGCAGACGACTGTGCGATCTTGTCTGGATAGGTGCTGAACAGGTTCTGTGCGCCGATCGTGACAGTGTATTTCTCAGCAAATGTGTAGCTGACATCGAGGTCAACCGTCGTCTTGGCCCCAAACACTTGGCCTGGATAGTCTTGCTCGTTGCGCCACTCTCCGAAGTAGTTGGCACGGGCATTGACGGACCAATCACCCCAAGACCAGTTGCTGCTGAGGTTCAAACGGTCCTTAGGCGCAACATTTTCGATCGTGATGATCTGAGCATTGCTGATCACGGTCGAGCGGGATTTTGTCACCTCATTTTCGTTACGATTATAGGCCAAAGTGAAGTTCACGCGCGCGCCCAAGAGCTTGGTCGCGTGCGTGCCCACGATATCGATACCCTTTGTCGAGGTATCGAGGCCGTTTGTGAAGTAACGGATGTTCGCCCCGACGCCAACCAGTAAAAGGCTCGGCTGGACGGCCAGATCCGCCGCTGTCACAAGAAACGGCCGGGTGATGAAGATCCGGTTTTGTACGTCGATCTGATAGGCATCGATCGTGAGCGAGGTTCCCGCAAACGGCCGCAGAATGAATCCGACACCATAATTGGTCGCTTCAGCAGGCTTCAGAGGGATAGCGCCATAATAACGTGCCACACCGCTGGCGACCGGGAAAATCCCTTCTTGAACGGGGCTGCCGGCCACGAAGTTGGTGGTCACGTTTTGCAGGTTCGACTGGCCAGGTGATGGTGCCTGGAAGCCTGTGCCCACAGAACCGCGCAGAGACAGGATATCGGTTGCCTTGTAGAGCGCGCTGATCTTGCCCACGGTTGCGGTGCCGAACGTATCATATTCCTCGAAGCGGGCTGCGATACCGCCACTCAGGCGGTCGGTCACATCGGCTTCCAGATCCAAATACAGGGCATAGTTGGTTTGGTCCCAGGTCCCGGCGCTGGAAGGTGGTGCACCGGCATAACCGCTCGACGCTGGGGCCACCGCGATGTTGGTAACCCCTGTAGGCAGGGTGGTCACCGGCGCAAAAACTCCGGGGGAAGTCTGGGTGAACAAGCGTTGTACGGTTGCATAGGGGCCAGCTGCATAGGACTGAAGCTCGCCCGTTGGGACGGTGTAGGATTCTTTGCGCCATTCAAAACCACCGGCCAAGGTCAGTGGACCAGCCAGGCCAACATCCATGGGATAGGTGAGATCGACGTTGAAGTTCTCGAGCTTCTGCTTGAACGCGCCATATTCGAAGCTCGTCTTGGATTGCGGGCCGAACGATGCGTTCATTGAATCATACATCGAAAGATCCAGCGAGTTTTCCGAAATCGTGGCCGATACATCATAGGTCAGGCCGGAGGTGGCCTCCCCTTTGACGCCCGCAACGGCAGTCAATGATTCCGTCACACCGACAAAGCGCGGCGTAAAGCCAGCTGGATAGATGGACCGGAAATCAAACCGGTTATTGTCCAAGATAAAGCCACCAGCAGGGCAGGTCGCGTTATTTGTTGGGCACGGGGTGGTGAAAAAGGTATTGCGGAACGCGGCGTTTGCGGCTGGCAGGTTTACGGTGACGCCAGCGGCATTCACAGCTGTCCCTGTATTGGTTGGTCGGAAGTTGAAGCTCTGGTCACCTTCGCTGCTGGAGGCGTTTACAAAGGCATAAAGGCTGGTTTTGTCAGAAAGGTCATAGCCTGCGTTAATGACAGCTTTCCAGCCAAATGTTGGTGAGGAGCCCCAGATTTGATCTGTCCCTGGATAGTTGGGCAACCGATTGGCCAGACTTGGGTTTTGTTGCTCGAACAAGATGGCTGACGGACGGCGTGCCCCGCGGCTGGTGCCTTGGTCATCAAAATACTCGGCGCTGAGGTTGACGAAGCCACTTTCACCGAGACCAAGGCCCCAGTTGATGCCAATTTGAGCACTCTCGCCATCATCGGCGTCGAGGCTTTTGCCATAGCGTGCGAGAACTTCCAGACCATCTGCATTGTCACGAAGGCCAAAGTTCATCACGCCGGCGATGGCATCAGAGCCATATTGCGAGGTTGCGCCATCGCGCAGGATTTGCAGGTTCTTGATGGCAATTGACGGGATCGACGAAATGTCTGGGCCGTGCGAACCAAAGGATAAAGCAGTATCACCGCCGACAAAGGTCTGAACCAGGGCAGAGCGGTTGAAGCGCTTGCCGTTCATCATGACAAGAACCTGATCCCCCGGCAAACCGCGCAAGTTTGGCGAACGCACAAAGGTACCGGCATCGGCAATCGTATTTTGGCTGGCAAAGAAGGATGGAACCACGTTTTTGACTGCATCAATCACGCTGATGCTGGACTGGCTCGCGATTTCAGACGCGCTAATCACGTCAACAGGCGAAGCCGAAGTTGCAACAGAGCGGTCGGTCCGTCGGGTGCCCAATACAACGACGGTCTCAACTTCTTTTGGTTGTGCTTCAGCTGCAGGCGCGGTTGTCCCCTGGGCAAATGCGGGCCCTGAAAAGAGTGCAAAAGCCGACACTAGGCCGCTGGTGAGGAATAGTTTCTTATGTAACCAATTCTTATTCGTGTTCATGTCTGGAAGACCCCCGGGAAGAAATACATACAACCGTCGTGGATATCGGCCGCAATAAGGCAGAATCCGCTATTGAGTGTGCAGGGACCAACTGACACAGGCTCCTCCAGCGCGAAACAGGCAAAATGTCATCTATGTGCCGCTTTTCCGTCACAATCGCGTGAGGTGTCGTTTTGAACGCACGGGTAGACCATGGTGCGGTCAATCTAGGTTGCACAATGGCTCGCGCGGCCTGACCCTCCGCCGCTAATCGAGCGAGGACACGCAAGGCCCTTGCATCCCAGACCCCGGTCGGACTATCGATGAGGCATGAGCATTCAACTAGCCATAGCCGGGGCAGCCGGTCGCATGGGTCGGGCCTTGATCAGTGCGGCAAGCAGCGATGCAGACCTTGAAATTGTCGGTGGCAGCGAGCGACCGGGCAGCCCGTCGCTCGGTGCCGATTTAGGCTTGCTGGCAGGCGGGGACGCCTTGGGCATGACTTGCAAAGATAGCCCAGCTGAAGCTGCGCAAGCCGCACAAGTCTGGATTGATTTCACCACGCCCGCTGCCTCACTGTTGGCGTTGTCAGCGCTTCGAGAAACGGGTGTGAAGGCCATCGTGCTGGGCACGACGGGGTTTGAGCCAGCCCAAGAGGCGCTAATTGCCGATGCCGCCCAACATTTCTGCATCGTGCGCAGCGGCAACTTCTCGCTTGGGATCAATGTGTTGATAGGCCTTGTGAAGCAAGCCGCTGAACGGTTGGGCCCTGACTGGGATATTGAGATTTTTGAGGCCCATCATCGCCGCAAAGTCGATGCACCCTCGGGCACAGCCTTAATGCTAGGCCAAGCTGCCGCCATTGGCCGCGGGGTATCGCACACCGAAGTTGCCGCCTATGATCGTCACGGTGTGACCGCCGCCCGCAAATCTGGCGAGATTGGCTATGCCGTGGCCCGTGGCGGCGGGATTATTGGCGAGCATGACGTGATGTTTGCCAGCGAAGATGAAGTCATCCGCTTCAGCCATTCAGCCCTAAACCGCGCTATATTCGCCAAAGGTGCCCTCGCCGCCGCCCGCTGGGCCGCTGGCCACGGCCCCGGCCTTTATGCCATGTCAGACGTGTTGGGATTGTAGGGGAGGCGACGAAGCGTCCTGTTCACTCCGGCACCAGCCGACGGCTTGCTACAATCGTACCCAACTGGCGCAGGGTCTTGCCATTCACGGGCACGGTCGTGTGGGCAGCCCTTATGGCCTCAAATTCTTTAGTGATGCCAGAATAGCCATCCACGCCAGGATATCCAACGATAACCAGAACATCCCAGTCCGGATCAGCTCCGGTTGAACGCAGCAGGCGATACTCTGTCATCAGGCCCCGTTCGACAGCGATCTTATCCATCTCGAACCAGTTTTGCGTGATAAAGCGGCAGAGTGAAGCGGTGTCGCCATCAGTGGCTTTCAAGAACGTCAATTCGAAGGATGCTGCGCTGGGCAACGCCGCTTTTGCCTGCACTGGGGATGAGGTTGCCAACGCGAGCGCTGCCATAATTCCCAAGCCTAAGTCTCGCTTCGAACTTTCTACCATCTCGCCACCTCAACAGCGCTGTAGCCCCACTGTTGGGCACCGCCGAAGACATAAGACTGGCTGTGATTATGCTATTGGGTCAATCCCCGGTTGGATTAAATAGGCTTCACGATGAGGAGCTTTCTGGCGTGCGCGTTGTGGAGCCTTCATGGCACGGAGCAACGCGCCCTTGAAAGGCTCCAATCCAAAGGCTGCCAAGGCCAAGCATGGGTTCACGCGCAAGCCTATCGGTAGCTTGCACCAAACCCTAACTCAAAAACGCCACCAGTGCGTCCCGGAATGCGGGCTCTGCCACCGCACTTAAATGATTGCCGGGCACCAGCTGACAAGTCGCATTGCCGAGTGCAGCAGCCAAGGCCATCGGGTCGCCATTGTCGCGGTCCTGATCGCCATTGACGACAATGACCGGGGTTTTGATTGTAGCCAGCACCTCACTTGGCGAAGAGACTTGCGTGGAGAGGACCCCTAAGGCCGCCTCAGGGCTCATGCCGCGTTGTTTCAGGACCGTTTGGATATAGGCCCCGGCGCGTGCGTCTTTGGCATTTGGGCCATTTTTGATGCCATCCTCAAAATAGTCCTTGCGCGTGCCGACCGTTGTGATGCCGGCTTCGCCCATGCCACCTAAAAAGACTTTGGCAGGACGTGCATGGCCGCGCGCTAGTATCCGCACGGCCGTGCGTGCACCCAGGGAATAGCCGACGAGGTCAAAGTCCGTAATGCCGAGTTGGGCCAACAGGACTTCTTGATCCTGAGGGAGTGCGTCTTTGGGATAAGCGGCTGGGCTCATAGGCGCTTCGGATAGCCCATGACCGCGCAAGTCCGGCAAGATAATACGTCGCCCGGTTGTGGCCATCGCGGCGGCAAGGCCGGGGTCAATCCAATTCAATTGGGCGCTCGCCAAAAAGCCATGGAGAACCAGGGTTGGCCGTCCATTTGGCGAACCAGTTTCAGTCCAAGCCAGATTTAGGCCGTCAAACGTCTTGAAGCGCGCGGTTCTGTAGTCCATGTCCGTCTGATGACCTCACCTCCCTCACCTCTGCCGCCCCCATTCATTTTTGTCGAAGGCGTTCGCAATTTCCGCGACTTTGGCACCTATCCAACCCAATCCGGCCAAACTGTGCAAGCAGGAAAGCTCTTCCGCTCTGCCAATTATGCGCAGGTGACGGACCTAGGCCGGGCGAAGTTCCGCGAGACCGGGATCAAGGTCGTGATTGACCTGCGCCGCGGCCAAGAGCGCGAGATGCAACCAAGCCAGTTAGACGGGCTGGAAGTTGAAATTCTATCGTCCAGCTTGGGCGATGGCGACGGGGTGACGCTGCCGCCGCATCTGCAATTCATCCGCGATACCGACCTGACGCAGCAAGCCACCCATGACCACATGATGTCGTCCTATCGGCGCATCCCGTGGGAGCCCCAGCATCTGACGCTCTTTACCGAAACCTTCGACCGGTTGGCTGAGGGAAAAGGCCCTGTCGTTATCCATTGCGCGGCAGGCAAGGACCGGACGGGAATTTTGTGCGGCTTGATCCTCTATGCGCTGGGTGTCGATCTGGAGCGGATTGAGCATGATTATCTGTTGACCAATCATGTGGCCCACGACGCCAATTTACTGGCCCAATATGCCAAGATGATGGGGAGCCAATTTGATAAGCATATCGACCCAGAGGCACTGATGCCCATGGTCGGTGTGCATCAGGACTTCTTGGCCGAAGCCTGGGCGGAGATGGCGCGACGCGACGGTGGGCTTGATGCCTATCTTGACCGTCTCGGCGTCGATGCCGCCAAGAAGCGGGCATTAGCGGATTATTTGTTGACGGGTTGATGGGTTAGGTGTTTGCACGCTTTAAAAGTCTGGTTACAGTCCGGCCATGAGCTGGAAACCTGAGATCGAACAACTGCGTGCCCGTGAAGCCCTCGCCGAACAAATGGGCGGGGAAGAGCGGGTGGCCCGCCAACTGGCGCAAGGCAAGGCCACTGCCCGCGCCCGGGTTGATGCGCTTTTGGACCCCGGCAGCTTCCATGAGATAGGCAAGATCGCAGGCGTTGGGGAATACAATCCAGACGGATCCCTCAAGAGCTATTTGCCGTCCAATATGGTCACGGGTCGGGGACGGATCGACGGTCGCCCGGTTGGCGTGATTGCCGATGATTTCACCGTGCGCGGTGGTGCGGCAGATGCTGCCATCTGGCAGAAAATGGTGCAGGCGGAAAAGTTTGCTGGCGAGTATCGCATGCCTCTGATCCGGATGGTGGATGGCACAGGTGGCGGTGGCAGCGTGAAGATGCTGGAAAAGGACCCCCGCACCTACATTCCAGAAACGCCAGGCTGGGAAGTCGTGGTCGCTAATATGGGCCAGATACCGGTTGTGTCTTTGGCACTCGGCCCCTGTGCAGGATTGGGTGCCGGACGGGTGGCGGCCAGCCATTATTCGATCATGGTCAAAGGCTTGTCCCAAGTCTTTGTCGCAGGCCCGCCTGTGGCGAGGGCCATTGGCGAGGACATTGATAAGGAGGGCTTGGGCGGCTGGGAAATCCAAGCGCGCAATGGCGTCGTCGACGAAGCAGTCGACAGTGAAGCCGAAGCTATGGCCTATGCGCGTCGCTTCTTGTCCTATCTGCCGGGCTCTGTCGATGATCTGCCAGCCCGCGCGCCAAGCCTGGATCCCGCCGATCGGAAGGAGGAGTTCCTCCTATCCATCGTGCCACGCGACCGGGTCACGCCCTACAAGAGCCGGAAGATCGTTGAAGCCTGCGTTGATGCCGGCACTTTCTTTGAAATGGGCAAAGCGTGGGGCCGCTCGATTATTACGGGCCTAGCGCGCATAGATGGTTGGCCCGTCGCCATCATGGCAGGGGACCCCTATGTGCTTGATGGGGCTTGGACAGCCGACGCCGCTCGCAAGGTCGAGCGCTTTGTTGACCTCGCCAACACCTTCCATTTGCCTATCGTCCACTTCGTCGATTGCCCGGGCTTTGCCGTTGGTCGCAAGCATGAGCAAGCAGGCGTCACCCGTGCGGGGATACGGGCGATGAGTGCAATTTATCAAGCCCGCGTGCCCTTCTGTGCGGTGGTCATGCGCAAGGCTTATGGACTGGCGGGTTCTGCCATGTTCAACCCTTCGCGCGCCAAGGCCCGTTTCTGCTGGCCGTCGGGTGATTGGGGCAGCTTGCCCATGGATGGCGGGGTGGAAGCAGCCTTTCGCCGGGAGCTGGAGGCCCATCCAGACCCAGCCGCACGCTTGGCAGAAATTAAAGCCTGGATGGAAGGTTTGCGTAGTCCATTCCGCACAGCTGAAAGCTTCTATGCCGAAGAGATCATCGACCCGCGCGACACCCGAGCGCTTCTGTGCGCGTGGGCAGGCCTTGCCCGCCGTGTCCTGCAAACTGGGCCTGTTAGTACGCATATGCGGCCTTAGGTCTGGCGGTCAAATTCAAGTGTGTCGCCGCTCGACTTTGGGATTGGAAGTGGCGGCACGCTGGCCTAAGATCGGCCTATGACACATCCTGTAGGCCCCGATTCCCGCGTAACCCTTGTTGATGGCTCTGGTTACATTTTCCGTGCCTTCCATGGCCTGCCGCCTTTGACGCGCAAAAGCGATGGCGCGCCGATTGGTGCGGTGTCTGGCTTCTGCAATATGATCTTCAAGCTTTTGGCCGATGAGCGTGATGGCGATCAGCCCACCCATTTGGCCGTGATCTTTGACGCGTCCGGCCCAACATTTCGCAATGACATCTACCCCGCCTACAAAGCCAATCGACCACCAGCGCCTGAGGACTTGGTGCCGCAATTCCCGATGATCCGGGAGGCCACCCGTGCTTTTGGCCTGCCCTCTATTGAGCTTTCCGGTTATGAGGCCGATGACTTGATCGCCACCTATGCGCGGCAGGCCGCTGAGAAGGGCGCAAAAGTCCGCATCCTATCGTCCGACAAGGATCTGATGCAGCTGATTAACGACAAGATCTTCCTCTATGATCCGATGAAGGACCGGCCGATGGGCCCCGAAGCGGTCATGGAAAAATTCGGCGTCGCACCAGAGCAAGTCATCGACGTGCAGTCCTTGGCTGGCGATAGCACGGATAATGTGCCCGGCGCACCCGGGATTGGGGTGAAGACGGCGGCAGAATTATTGGGCATCTATGGCAATCTGGAAACGCTGTTGGACCGCGCTGAAGAGATCAAGCAGCCCAAGCGGCGCGAGACCCTGATCCAATTCCGCGAACAGATTGAAATCTCCAAGCGTCTGGTAACCCTGATGGATAATGTACCGGTACTAGAGCATCTGGAGCATTTTGGGGTGCGCGAACCAGAGCCGACTATACTGTTGGATTTCTTGCGCAAGATGGAATTGCGCACGCTGACGGGCCGGGTTGAGGCCGGGCTTCGTCGGGATGGTTTTGTTGCCGATAAGGCTGATCATGGCGAGACAGCACCTGCGCGAGATATTGTGGCCACGCCGGTTTTGGCTCCTGGCGCAGGGCTCACGCCCGCTAGTCACGCAGCCATTCCCCCCGCTGTCTATGGTCCGATTGACACCAAGGCTTATGAAACCATTACGAGCGCTGCCCGCCTGGACGATTGGCTCGCCCGCATTCACGCACAAGGCTATGTCGCGTTTGATACCGAAACGGCATCCCTCAATAGCGTGAGTGGAACCTTGGTTGGTCTTTCCTTGGCGGTAGAGCCCGGCATTGCCTGTTATATCCCTGTCGGTCATCGCGGTGCGGGCGATGTGGGTGTGACGGGTGACCTTTTTGGTGGCGGGCAAGACACGGTCGCGAAATTGCCCGGCCAATTAGAGCTAGCCGACGTTTTGGCCCGTTTAAAACCCATGCTGGAAGATGATGCGGTTCTAAAGATCGGCCAGAATCTGAAATATGATGTCTCCGTCATGGCCCAGCATGGCATTGCCATCAGCCCGATTGACGACACCATGCTGATGAGTTTTGCCTTGGATGCTGGGCGCAACTCCCACGGAATGGATGATCTTTCACTCCGCTTGCTGGCACATCAACCCATCGCGTTCAAAGATGTGTGTGGTACCGGAAAGTCGCAGATTAGCTTTGACCAAGTGCCCCTAGACCGGGCCACTGCCTATGCCGCCGAGGATGCGGATGTGACCTTGCGCCTTTGGCACGTTTTAAAGCCGCGCCTGGTGCAGGAACGTTCGACCACCGTCTATGAAACGCTTGAGCGGCCTTTGGTGCCCGTGATAGCCGGGATGGAGCAGGCAGGCGTGAAAGTCGATGTGGCCGAGCTTTCGCGCCTATCGCTTGACTTTGCCCAGCGCATGATTGGCCTTGAAGTAGAAGCCCATGAGCAAGCTGGCGAAGTCTTCAATCTGGGTAGTCCCAAACAATTGGGCGACATCTTGTTTGGCAAGATGGCTTTGCCCGGCGGCAAAAAAACCGCGACTGGCCAATGGGCGACAGGGGCCGATGCGCTGGAAGATTTGGCAGCCCAAGGTCATGAATTGCCGCGAACCTTGGTCGATTGGCGGACATTGGCCAAGCTTAAAAGCACCTATACCGACAATCTAAAAGACGCGATCGACCCCACGACAGGGCGGGTTCATACGTCTTACAATATGGTGGGTGCGGCTACGGGGCGGCTGTCCTCAACCGACCCCAATTTGCAAAACATCCCCATCCGCACCGAAGAGGGGCGCAGGATCCGTCGCGCCTTTGTAGCAGAGCCCGACCATGTTCTGATCTCGGCCGACTATAGTCAGATTGAGCTGCGCCTCCTCGCCCATGTCGGCGATATTCCGCAATTGAAAAAGGCCTTCATCGAAGGCTATGACATTCACGCCATGACGGCTTCGGAAATGTTCGGCGTGCCGCTCGAAGGCATGGACCCAATGATCCGCCGCAAGGCCAAGGCGATCAATTTCGGCATTATTTACGGGATTTCCGCCTTTGGCTTGGCGCGACAATTGTCGATCCCGCAAGGCGAAGCGCGCGATTACATCGCCACCTACAAGCAACGCTTCCCGGGTATTCAAGCCTATATGGACGAGATGAAGGCCATGGCGCGCGACAAAACCTATGTCGAAACCATCTTTGGCAGACGGTGCTGGGTCCCCGGCATCAACGCCAAGAGCCAAGCCGAACAGGCCTTTGCTGAGCGTCAAGCCATCAATGCGCCCTTGCAGGGGGCGGCAGCCGATATCATCAAGCGCGCCATGATCCGCCTGCCAAGAGCGCTGAAAGAAGCGGGCTTACAGGCCAGAATGTTGCTGCAAGTGCATGACGAGCTTGTATTTGAAGCGCCTTCAAGCCAAGCCGATGCGACATGCGCTCTGGTTGCCGATGTGATGGAGAAGGCTGCTTTGCCGGCAGTGGCCTTGTCTGTGCCTTTGGTGGTAGAGGCACGCGCCGCGCTCAATTGGGCTGAGGCCCACTAAACCGATTAGCTCCCTCAGGGATTTGTACCGATGAAATTCACTTTGTCTTGGCTGCAGGATCATTTAGCCACCGACGCCCCTCTATCCTCCGTGTTGGACGCCATGACCATGGCGGGCCTTGAGGTTGAGCATTGGGAAGACCCAGCTGACAAACTGAAAGCTTTTTCAGTTGCAAAGATTATCTCGGCAGAACGGCACCCGAATGCGGATCGTTTGCAAGTCTGCCAAGTTGAAACCTTCGAAGGCATAAAGGAAATCGTCTGCGGCGCACCCAATGCGCGGCCGGGCCTGACCACCGTTTATGCGCCTTTGGGCACCTATATTCCCGGTAGCGGCATTACTTTGGAGCCACGGGCAGTGCGCGGTGTGATATCAAATGGGATGCTGTGCTCGGCAGCGGAGCTTGAAACCGCCGAAGATAGCGATGGCATTCTTGAACTGGACGATAGCTTGACCGTCGGCACGCCGGCGGCGGCTGCTCTTGGTCTCGCAGACGCTGTTATCGACTTTGAAGTCACGCCGAACCGGCCCGATTGGCTGGGCGTGATAGGCATTGCGCGCGAACTGGCGGCAGCAGGCCTCGGTCAATTGAAAGATCATTCAGTAAAAACGGTGCCGGGCAAATTTCCTTGCCCCGTGACAGTCACCATCCAATCGCCAGAGGCTTGCCCCGCTTTTGCTGGTCGCCTGATCAAAGGCGTGAAGAATGGTCCCAGCCCCAAATGGTTAGCGGATCGCTTGCGCGCGATTGGCCTGCGCCCGATCAACACTTTGGTCGATGTCACCAATTTCATTTCCTATGAT
>JBEAVQ010000034.1:0-23258 GCA_041160865.1 Pseudomonadota bacterium
CCCTACATTCTTAGCGTGAGAGCACATTCATGCCGAGAATGACACCGGAATTCCAGTGGACTTCTCAGTAACGCGGCGGGGCGCACGGCCAGGTTCGTAGTGGAACTAGATGCGCGTCACACGGTTTTATGGCGGTGGAGGAAGCAAAATGACCCATATTGAATTAATGGCTGAGATTCTCGTGCCTTTACGGGGTGACGAAACCGATGTCGCACTTCTGCAGCAGAGCTTGGCCCTCGCAGACTTGGTGAATGGTAAGGTCGCGAGCGTGTATGCTCAAATGGATCCAACCGAACTCATGGCTTGGTCTGCTGATGGGGCATTCGCCACCACCTCGGCGACCCTGATTCAATCGGCCCGCGATGGTAATGAACAAGCGTGGACCGACGTCCAAACCCGGGTTGAAGCCCTGGCTGGTGGTCGTGCTGGATTGACGGTCGAGCGGCTCGTTGGGTTACAAGATCGCTTGCTGGCGCGCCGGGCAGCCTTGAGCGACATCGTGATTTTTGCCTGCGAGACAGTGCGCGGCAAAACCAATATCTCTCCGGTGTTTGAAGCGCTGCTGATGGACGCCCACGCGCCCATCTTCATTCCACGGACGCCGATTAGCATGTTGACGGGGACCGCCTTGATCGCTTGGGACGGCAGCGTCGAAGCTGGCCGGGCCGCAAAAGCCGCCCTACCGCTTCTGCGTAAAGCTAGCAAAGTCATAATCATTCAATCGGTTGGTGCGCTTGAGGATGAAGGCAAGGACTTAAGCGACCCCGCGCGCTTGCAAGACTGGCTCGGTCGACAAGGGATCGTGGCCCATATCGAACTCATGGATGCCTCGAAGGATGCAGCGTCCGAAATCCTCAAGGCCTGCACCACACATGGGGCGGGGCTTTTGGTTGCCGGCGCTTATGGTCACAGCCGTGCGCGCGAGTTTGTGTTCGGCGGCGTTACCCGCACGCTTTTGAAGACAATCACCACTCCCTCCTTGATGCTCTGCCACTAAAGCAGCGCAGCCTTACTCTGAAAGGACAAATCATGACTGGACTAACACGGATGGTACTTCGCCTCGCCCGCAACCCCGAAGCTGGCTACCCCACGGGCGACAGCCGCCACGGCTATGTGGTAATCGCGCCATTGCGTCAGGATGGACATCTGGACGCGGAAGCATGGAAGGCCCATCGCGCCCAGTGCACAGTCAAACGCTTTTCGCCGGATCCAGAGGACATTGCGGATGGTTGGCTAAGCCATCAAGGTGGGCGTTGGCGTGTCCATTATGATGAAAAGAATGAAGGCCCAGATGATGCCTTCGACCATCTCGCCGACCACCGCTTGTTCGTGGGCGACTATATTACAATCTCGCGGCGCGGCCAGTCCCTTGTTTATCAGGTCGCCCAAGAAGACGACGATTAGTTTTAGGCACGCTCCCCGTTTTGACCACTGGCCAGGGCGGGGAAACCCTGCTTAGATTTGGCTATGCCTGACTCACTCGATTTCGACTCGCTCCGCCCCAAATCCCCATTCATGGGCGAAAGCCACAGCCTATGGCGCACCCAATTGCGTCGCTTCATTGATCGCGAGATTATCCCCTATGTCGACCAGTGGGATGAGGCGGGGGCCATCCCCCGTGATTTGTTTTTGCGCGCTGGCGCTTTTGGTCTCTTGGGTGCGGGCTATCCGGTGGAATATGGCGGCACGGGACGTGGCCCAGACTATGATTGGCATCATGGCATCGTCACCAGCGAGGAATTAGGCCGCATTGGTGCTGGCGGTATTACTGCCGCCCTTATGATTCACGGTATTGGCCTGCCCCCCGTTCTGGCAGCAGGCAGTGACGCGATGAAGGCGAGCCTTGCCCCCGAGGTCTTGGCGGGACGCCAGCAAATCAGTCTGGCTATCACCGAGCCCGACGCAGGCTCTGACGTCGCCAATCTGCAGACCCGCGCCGTCAGGGATGGCGACGTGTTCACGGTTAACGGCTCAAAGCTCTATATCACGGGCGGATGTACGTCCCATTGGCTCACGACAGCCGTGCGGACAGGCGGGCCGGGCGCAGGCGGAATCAGCCTGTTGCTTATTGATGCCAATGCGAAAGGTGTCACCCGAAATCTGTTGAAAAAGCAGGGCTGGTGGGCCTCAGATACCGCCGAAATCTTCTTTGAAGATGTAGAAGTACCAGCCCAGAATCTGATTGGGCCAGAGAATGGTGGCTTCTATGGCATTATGGCCAATTTTAATGGTGAGCGATTGGGCATGGCGTCGGGTGCTTTAAGTGCCGCGCGCGCCTGCGTCGAAGATGCTGTCATTTGGGCCCGTCAGCGCAAGACATTCGGTAAGCGTTTGGCGGATCACCAAGTCGTGCGGCACAAAGTGGCGCAAATGGTGCAAAAGATCGCGACCTCAACGGCTTGGCTCGATCAATGCGCGTGGCGCGTCGCCCAAGGGGAGACACCGGTAGCCGATCTTTGCCTGCTAAAAGTCCAAGCAACCGAGACTTTGGAGTTTTGTGCGCGCGAGGCCAGTCAAATTCTGGGCGGGGCCAGCTATATGCGTGGCTCGCGGATTGAACGCATTTACCGAGAAGTGCGGGTGAATGCGATTGGCGGGGGTTCTGAAGAGATCATGCGAGATCTGGCTGCGCGGCAGCTTGGGCTGTAACCAGACATGAACAGCCGACGTTTTGTTGCTCATGATCCCTTCTGATTATCTGATCTATCTTAGTTCCTTTATTGCGCCTTTTGTCCAAGAGGATGCAGCAGTACTTGGGGCTGTGACGGCCTTTGCCCATCCCGGCATGGATCATATGGCCGATGGATTCTTGATTGTTATCGCTATGTTGGCGGGCCTGATCATCAGCGACTTGTGGAAGTATTGGCTCGGTTGGGCTGGAAGGACTCAAGCTTGGGCGCATCGATTTTCCGAGAAACCAGCCGTTTCTAAAGTACGAGCGAAAATCGTTGCAAATCCCGGAAAGACGTTACTGATCGCGCGCTTTGTGCCCGGTACACGTATCCCGGCCTATATTGCGGCAGGATTTTTTGGTGTGCCCTTTGGGCTCTTTTCTGCTTGGATTGTGATTTCCGCTTTGGCCTACACCTTTGTCGCGTGGGCGTTGATCGCGAGTGTCGGCACGGTCGCAGGCGAGAAGGGGCAACTCTATCTGGCCATTGGTTTGATTTCGGCCATCCTGATTTTCGTCACGTTTAAAATGATTTCAGCCAAGCTTAAACGACCAGCCCGCGCGGACCTGTGATCGGAGAGCCCAGAAACACTTCAAACGCTTGTCGGATGTCGCGTGGCTTATCGGTGAGGCCAGATAAAAGGATAGTCAGATGGCTGTCGCCGACCTTCCGCCAGTTGCGCGCTTGTAAACGCCGCCAAGGCGGACCCGGGTCTTGGCGTACAATGGCCAGATCGAAAGTGGCAACCAACTCAATCTCCAGCAAAGCCACCACGCGGGCTTTGGCGTTCTGATTGATCTGCCGCTCATTGTAACTGGCCTTACCAATCGCCTCCCACGGGATTAAACCTAATCCATCGAGCCGAAATCCCTCATTCCTCAAATCAATGGCAGATTTGTGTGGCCACAAAGCGGGGGCAAAATGAAAAACCAGCGCCGCCATACACAGGACCGGCACGATTGGAATGGTCCGGATAAAAGCAAGGCTGCCAAGCCCGGCCAACCCAAACAGGCCAATCCCGGCAAGCACAAAGGCGCGGGCTGGCCGGGAATCAAAATCACTGATGAACACGCGCCCCAAAAGTTCTGGTCGATCAGATGGCCCCATTTGTTCTAGCCACCCTTTTGGCCGCGATGGCGCAGCATATGATCGGCCAAAACGCACGCCATCATCGCTTCCCCAACCGGGGCTGCGCGTATTCCCACGCAAGGGTCATGGCGGCCAATGGTCCGAAGCGCAACTTCCTCAAGATCGCGGTTTAAGCTGTTGACTTCATTTAAGATAGAAGAAGTAGGCTTGATCGCAAATCGGGCGACAATGTCTTGACCCGTGCTAATGCCGCCTAAGATCCCGCCATTATTGTTGGAAGCGAAAACAACCTCGCCATTCGCCCCACGGCGCATTTCATCGGCATTGGTTTCGCCACTCAGCATGGCGGCTTCAAAGCCTGCACCAATTTCAACGCCCTTGACCGCATTGATCGACATCAGGGCGGCGGCCAGATCACTGTCGAGCTTGCCGTAGATCGGCGCACCCCAGCCTGCAGGCACGCCTGACGCGACGACTTCGAGGATTGCACCGGTCGACGAGCCCGCTTTGCGGACCTCATCGAGATAAGCCTCCCAAACCGGAACGATAGCGGCATCCGGGGCAAAGAAGGGGTTCTGCCGGGTTTGCGCCCAGTTCCAATTGGCGCGATTTATCTTGTGCGGGCCGATTTGGATCAGTGCGCATTGGATCGTGATCTCTGGCCCTAAAACCTTTTTTGCGACAGCCCCAGCTGCCACCCGCGCAGCGGTCTCGCGCGCGCTGGACCTGCCACCACCGCGATAATCGCGCACGCCATATTTCACGTCATAGGTGTAATCAGCGTGCCCGGGCCGCCATTTGTCGCGGATGTCGGAATAGTCCTTGCTGCGCTGATCGGTGTTTTCGATCATCAAGCTAATTGGTGTTCCCGTCGTTACAGGCCCACCCGTGCGATCATCTTCAAAAATGCCGGAGAGAATGCGAACTTCATCGGCTTCGCGTCTTTGGGTAACAAAGCGGCTGGTGCCAGGCTTGCGGCGATCTAGGTCGCCTTGAATATCGTCTGCGGTTAGAGGAATACCCGCCGGACAGCCATCAATCAGACAGCCAAGCGCTGGCCCGTGGCTTTCGCCCCAAGTGGTGACACGGAAGAGATGGCCAAAGCTATTGTGTGACATGGCGTTTTCATAACCTGCTTAGGTCTAAATTGCGAAGCCTAGGAATGCTTTTCTTCTGAAGTCATATCCGCAGTAGGCCATTCCCGACGCCGCACCACTGTAACCGTACACGGTGCATGGGCAGAAACTTGGGCAGAAACTGCTCCTAGTAAATTCCGAACCGAGCTCTCAGCGCGTGCGCCCATGATGATGTGGTCGACATGGTTAGCGCGCGCGTAGTCTAAGATAGCCTCAGCCGTATTGAGAGCATCGGGGACGTGGTAGGAGATAGCTTGCTCGCCCAACCCTAAGGGCTTAGCCCATTGCTTCAAGGCAACCATGCGCGCCACATGTCGATTGGGCGAGGTTGCAATCGGGTTTTGATCCAAGGCAGCTACGCTATTGTTCAATACCGTCATTACCACAGCGCGCGCTTCTGGGGTCGCGGTTAAGGTGCTTTGCAATTTGTCGCGCAACGCCCGGCCGAGCGGGCCGTTGATCGTTGTCGGGTCCAGCGCCACCAAAATGATGGGTGCAGCAGCAAACTTGCTTTGGCTCGCGAGTTTTCGCGCTGGGGCATAGGTTTCGCGGTTGTGTTTGCGCCGAAAGGCCGTGAGCCAAGAATCCTGCTGCAAACGCTGACCGCGAGGGGTTAGCACGATCTGATCGGGGTTCTTCAAATCAAAGGCGACTTGTGCGGCTGTCGGGTAGCGCTGTTCTGGATTGGGCTCGAGACAACGCAGAATGACTTCTTGCAGCCAAGCTGGAATATTATCCCGCCAGCGGCGTGGCGGAATTGGGTCACGCCACAAGCGCTCCTTCAGACCTTTGAGGCTGATCGGATCGCCGAACGGGCGCACGGCTGTTGCAAAGAAGTAGAGGAGTACCCCAAGCGCAAAGACATCCGAGCGACGATAATTGCGTACGCCCAATACTTGTTCAGGGGCCATATACGGGGCGGTGCCGTAAGGGAGGCGGAATTGCTCGGCCATCAAGTCGGGCAAATCGGTGTGGTGTGACAGACCATAGTCGATCAGAACAGCTTCGCCGCCGGCCCGAAATAGAATGTTGGAAGGCTTTAGGTCGAGGTGAATGACATTTTGGCGATGCAGAGAGTCGAGCGCAGTGGCCAAGGCAATGCCAATGCGGGCAACTTCGGCGGCTGGTAAGGGCAATTCTTTCAGCTTCGGCAGCAGGGTCTCGCCCGCAATCTCCTCTACCACGATATAGGGCTGTTTGGAAAAATCCCCAACGCCAAACGTCTTGGGCACATGCAGGCCAGTCAAGCGCGGCAGGATCATTTGCTCCATCTCAAAACTGACGATGGCCGCAGGGTCTTCGCCATCGGCGAGCCGCGGCACTTTCATTAAAAGCGGGAAGGGAATTTCAGGATGGGTGCAGCGCCAAAGCACCGCCATGCCGCCCCGATGCACAATTTCACCGATGCTAAAGTCGTCAATCACCATGCCGGTTTCGATCAGGTGTGACGCGCTCATACTTTAGCGTCCAACATGCAGGCGGTCAGCCAATCGACCCGGCAGGCCCGCAGCCCGAATGGAGGCGGCGGCCCCGTCGATATCGTATGGTAGCCGCCGAAACTCGAGTTGGCGGCTGGTCGTATCATAAAGGCCATATCCTGCCAGCGGATTGCCATCACGTGGCTGGCCGACACTGGGCAAAACCACATGCCAGCGTCGTGAGCTTAAAAGCGGCACCTTGGCCTCATCGGCGGGGACAAATCGGGATATAGACCCATCACTGGCAAGACCATAAATTGCCGGCTGATGCACATGCCCGCACATAACGATACGGCTTTGAGTGCCTTCAAGTGACAACTGCGCACTGGCACAATCGGTGACATAGCGCCATTTTTCAGGCGCTGAGGCATCGGCATGCACATAGAGGCGGTCTTCGTCCTCGATCACCATGGGGAGGCTAACGAGAAATTTCTGTTGGGCTTTCGACAATTGATGGCGCGTCCAATTGGCGGCACTGGCGGCGGTTTCGTTCATCTCGCGATCAAAGTCGCTGGCCATATCATCGTGATTGCCTTTGACTGCAACGGCACCGTCAGAGACCATGGCCTCGATCTTTGCCATCACTTTGCCGGGGTCTCCGCCATAGCCAACAAAGTCACCTAGAAACACATAGCGGGTGACGCCGTGTGCCTCGGCATCTTCCAAGCACGCTTCAAGCGCTTGGATATTTGAATGAATATCGCCGAACAAAGCGATCACGCGCATCCCCCCATGCAAGGAGGCACTATAGCGGAGGATGACCCACAAGTCGCCACTGTCACGCTGTACAAAAAACGGGCCCGACAGTGGTGTGTCAGGCCCGCTCATTCAGCTTAGATTGATCCAGCTAAAAGCTTAGAAATTGACTTTCGCTTCAACGCCCCAGATGCGTGGTGCGTTGGTGAAGCCGGTCAAGTTGTTGAAGTCGATGCCGCCGACCAAGCGTTCTTCGTCGGTGATGTTACGGCCATAAGCAGCGATCTCATACTTGTTGTCGAACAAAGTGACGCCGGTGCGCAGACCACCTTCCCAATACCCGTCTTCGGAGAATTCGATCGACTTATAGAGGGTGAAATAGGTCTCACCCTTGTATGCCCAATCGGTCAAAACGAAAAACTCATGGCCATTGCCGAATGGCTTAGAGTATTTAGCCGAAACATTGGCGATCCACTCTGGTGCGTTCGGGAAAGCATTGCCGTCGATCTTCGCATTGCCGCCCACCAAGGGGTTTTGCAAGGTGCAAGGCGCGCCGCAGGCACCAACGGTCAGAGCTGCATCATTGATTTCGGTCTTGTTGTAAGACAGCGAACCAGCAAACGACAAGTTCTGAGTTGGCAGCCATTGGAGTTCGGCTTCAAAGCCAGAAGCCTTGCCTTCTTTGGCGTTCAACAATTGGTTGAAGTTGCCAGCGCCGCCGATTGCGGTGAATTGCTGGTCTTCAATGTTCATGGTGAAGACGTTGAAATCCGCGCGGATCGTACGGTCGAGTGCAAAGGCTTTCACGCCTGCTTCAAACGAGGTCACAAATTCGGACTTCGCCACGGTAACCGCGGTACCGAACAAGATGCGACCTTGGATGGAAGGAGCACGATAGCCGCGTGCGGCGCGTGCATAGACATTGACGGCCTCGGTGGCTTCATAAGTTGCCGAAAGGTCCCAAGACACGGCTTCATCGGAAACGCTTTTGCTAACTGGCGGGATATTGGCGATGCCGCCACGGGCCACCAGATCCTTGCTGTCATCCGAATAGCGCAGGCCAGCAGTCAGAGCCAAACGGTCGCTTGGCTTGTAGGTTAGCGAACCGAACAAGGCCCAAGAATCGGTGTCTTGGGTTTGGCGTGCATCGGTGAAAATGCCTGTTGGCGAGAAGAAGCCGAGCGAGAAGATCGACAGCTCTTCTTGGAACACATAGGCACCAACTTGCCAGCTAAGTGCATCATCGCCATTGCTGGATAGGCGCAATTCTTGCGTGACTTGCTTGTGATCGTCGATGCCATCGGCGGTATCTGAGCTGAATGGGATGAAGCCTGGGCCAACGCCAGCCACACCGCCGTCGATGTCGCCACGGCCATAGAAGCTCAAGGTCTCATAGCCGGTGACTGAGGTCAGCGTGACATTGCCGAAGTCGTAAGCGATGCGGGCGGTGAGGCCCTTTGACTCAAGCTCTTGGTTGTTACCTTCACCTTGGTCATAGCTGACGCGGTCAGCAACGTAATTGCTATTCAGGCCGCGCTTGCCCTTGGTGATGACGTTGGCGCGGAAGATTTGCGACGTGCCCTCCAGCTTGCGGGCGTGTGCGTTCAACAAGATATCAAGTTGGTCGCTAGGCTGGATGCGCAATTGGCCGCGAATGGCGCGGTCATCGAAGCCGCCGAGATTCTTTTCAGCCAACGGCCCTGTGTTGGTGATCCAATCGTCTTGGCCGGTCAACAAGGCCGAAACGCGGAATGACACTGTGTCGCTGATCGCACCACCTAAAGCACCTTCCGCATCACGACCACCGAATGAGCGGAAGCCGCCTTTGAAATAGCCGCCAGATTTGCCATTTGGCTTGACGCTGTCGAACTTAACGATACCTGCTGGCGTGTTGCGGCCAAACAAAGTGCCTTGAGGTCCGCGCAGCACTTCGATGCGCTCGACGTCAAAAACTGGGAAGCCTTTGAGCACTGGGTTTTCGAAGACGACTTCGTCATAGATCAAGGAAACAGGTTGCGAAGCGTTCAAGTCGAAGTCGGAGTTGCCTAAACCGCGCAAGTAGAAGCGTGGGAAGGTACGACCGAACGAGCTTTCAACAACCAGCGACGGGACGCGGCCAGAGAAGGCGTTCATGTCGGCACCGCCAGAGGTCAAGGTCGTCAAAGCATCGCCTCGCACCGTGGTCAGCGAAGCTGGCACATCTTGGCTGCTTTCTTCGCGCTTCCGGGCTGTCACGATGACGGTCTCAATGCCGGTTGGCTCTCCTGCCGCTGCTGCGGTTTGGGCCGCCGCAAAACTTGGTGCGAACGCAAGGATGCTAAAAGCAACGGCGCTAACCGAGGCCATTGCGAGGTGACGTTTAGAAATCATGTGAGGTCCATCCTGATAGTCGAGATCGCCAATTCGGGTTTTCGCTCCAGTAAGACCGGATTGGTCGGGGAGGAATCTGAAGCGCCAGATTGCTGATGGGAGAGTGCGCTAACGTGCGAGCACGGTTGGATCTACCTTGCAAACGGTGAAATTCACGTTCTGGGCGACTCTATTCCTCGTGTGTTGCGTTGTTGCAACAATTTGACGACAGATTTGCTGCAGGATCGTGTAAGGACTTTGGGCGGTCTCCTACTCGCTGCGAACATCTGACCATTTCTTGTGACTTGTTTCACATGCCCCTCTTGCGTCAGAAGGGGTGTTCGGGCATATGCGGCGGTCCGCGCCCAAGGTCTAACGCCTTCGGGCGCGGCGCGCTTTAGGGGTTTAGCTCAGCTGGTAGAGCATCGGTCTCCAAAACCGAGGGTCGTGGGTTCGAGTCCCTCAGCCCCTGCCAGGCGCGGGACGGAAATAAGAACAGGGTGGCTTCACTGAAGAAGTCGCTCAATGGAATGCAAAATAGGAACGATTGGGGCTGGCGCTTTCGGGTTGCCCGCACCACCTAGAAAATCATGGCACAAGCACCTACCACGCCCACTCCGGCTCCAAAGCCTGCAGTCAAGAAGTCTGGCTTCGTCCAGTACTTTAAGGACGTGCGTTCGGAACTTCGTAAGATTTCCTGGGCGTCGCGCAATGAAACCTTGGTTTCGACTGTTTTCGTTTTCTTGATGGTCGTGGTTGCCGCGATCTTCTTTTTCTTAGTTGACTTGCTGCTGCGCAGCGCAGTCGGTTTCATACTCGGTATTGGCGGGGGACAATAGGTTGAGCGCCAAATGGTACATCGTGCACGCTTACTCGAACTTCGAGAAGAAGGTTGCAGAGCAAATTAAAGAGACAGCTGCCCAGAAGGGTTTAGCCGATAAGGTTGAGCAAGTTCTGGTGCCGTCGGAAGAAGTGACAGAGACTGTCCGTGGCCGCAAACGCGTGAGCGAGCGCCGCTTCTTTCCGGGCTATGTTTTGGTGAAGATGGAGTTGGATGACGCCACCTATCACTTGGTAAAGGATACCCCAAAGGTGACTGGTTTCTTGGGGGCTGATGCTGGTAAGCGTCCAACGCCTGTGTCTGAGCGGGAAGTTCAGCGGATTCTGGGCGTAGTCGAAGAAGGTGTTGAGCGTCCGAAACAAATTATTTCGTTCGACTTGGGCGAGAAGGTACGGGTCATGGATGGCCCGTTTGCTTCCTTCGAAGGCCATGTTGAAGAAGTCGATGAGTCGCGTCAGCGTCTCAAAGTAGCAGTTTCAATCTTCGGCCGGTCGACACCGGTTGAACTTGAATATGGGCAAGTGGAAAAGCTTAGCTAATCCATTGGTTCATGAGATGTGGGAGGTTCGCGCAAATTAGCCAGCGCGACCGGACCACGTAACCCTCGATCTTCCAGTCTTGCTGGCTTGATCGAAAAACCCAAGCACACCTGAATAGGGTGGCTTTTAGGAGTGGGACTATGGCGAAGAAAATTCTCGGGCAAATTAAGCTCGAGGTGAAGGCAGGCGAAGCAAAGCCTGCTCCACCAATCGGGCCTGCGTTGGGTCAACGCGGCTTGAACATCATGGAATTCTGCAAAGGCTTTAACGCCAAGACGCAGGAAATGGAAAAGGGCACCCCATGCCCAACCGTGATCACCTATTATCAAGATAAGAGCTTCACCTTTGAGATCAAGACGCCACCTGCGTCGCACTATCTCAAGAAGGCAGCAGGTCTCGCGAAGGGCTCGTTGAAGCCAGGTCGTGACCGCGCTGGTTCGGTGACCATGGCCCAGTGCCGTGAGATCGCTGAAATGAAAATGAAGGACTTGAACGCTATGGACCTCGACGCCGCGACGAAAATCATCGCTGGCTCGGCACGTTCCATGGGCTTGGAAGTGGTGGCATAATCATGGCTAAAGTTGGAAAACGGCTCTCCGCCGCCCGCACAAGCGTTGTTGCTGAAAAGCTCTACACCTTGGAAGAAGCCATCGCGATCGTGAAGGCTAATGCAAAAGCTAAGTTTGACGAAGGTGTTGATATCGCCGTCAATCTGGGCGTTGAACCAAAATACGCAGACCAAATGGTCCGTGGCGTTTGTAATCTGCCAAACGGTTCCGGCCGTTCGGTTCGCGTGGCAGTGTTTGCTCGCGGTCCAAAGGCCGATGAAGCCCGCGCTGCTGGTGCAGAAATCGTTGGTGCAGAAGACTTGCTCGAAGAAGTGCAAGGCGGCCGCATGGACTTTGACCGCGTCATTGCAACCCCAGACATGATGGCGCTGGTTGGCCGTTTGGGTAAGGTCTTGGGCCCGCGCGGCCTGATGCCAAACCCAAAGGTCGGCACCGTGACCATGGACGTCAAAAAGGCTGTTGAAGATTCCAAGGGCGGCGCTGTTGAGTTCCGCGTGGAAAAGGCCGGTATCATTCATGCAGGCATCGGCAAGGCAAGCTTCACCGAAGCCGCTTTGGTTGAAAACGCCCGCGCATTGGTCGACGCCCTCGTGAAAGCCAAGCCAACCGGCGCGAAGGGCACCTATGTCCGCCGCGTATCGATGTCTTCGACCATGGGTCCAGGCGTCAAGGTTGACACCGCTTCTGCGATCAACGTCCCAGCCTAAAGTTTCGATGGGCAGACCCTAAGGTCTGCCCGTCCAACCCATTCAAACGGGGGCAACCCCGCGCGAATGCTCTGTGTTGTGTTGTTATCGACGCAGAGCAACCTGTCCGAGATCATGGATGCCAGTGATGGCTTAATCAGAAGGGAGACTTTCTGGTCCACGTTAGACGGGAGCGAGTGTTACTGATGATAGGTTTGGCAACAAACGGATCAGAGGTCCTTCGTCCCCGGGCAGGCCTGTCGCCGCCCTTTCTTTGGGAGGTGGCAGTCACAGATAGATGGGATGGTCCTATCTATCAAACCTGAGGAGACCGCGATGGATCGGACCGAAAAGGCCGAAGTCGTCGAGACACTGAAAAGCGTCTTTAACGAGAATACCGTTGTTGTGTTTGCACACTACACCGGAATGACCGTCGCGGAATTGACGGACCTCCGTATCAAGGCTTCGGCCGTTGGTGCGGGCGTGAAGGTGGTTAAAAACCGCCTCGCGAGGCTGGCTCTTGAAGGGCATGCGGGCGAAGGCGCCCATGTGCTTCTGAAAGGCCCGACAGCTGTTGCTTTTTCGGAAGACCCAACGGTCGCACCGAAATTGATGGCAGATTTCGCTAAGACGAACGACAAGCTCGTTCTGACTGGGGGCTTCATGGGCGCAACAGTACTGGACGCTAATGGCGTCAAGTCGCTGGCTACCTTGCCATCCTTGGATGAGCTGCGTTCGAAGATCATTGGCGTTATTCAGGCACCTGCCCAGAAAATCGCTGCTGTGGTCCAAGCACCTGCCGCCCAGCTGGCCCGCGTTCTGCAGGCATATGCCGACAAGGATGCTGCGTGACGTCCGTCGTCCGCGATACCATTTACAAACCTATCCAAGTTAGGAAACACGAAAATGTCTAAACTCGAAAAGTTGGTCGAAGACCTGTCCGCATTGACCGTTTTGGAAGCTGCAGACCTTGCAAAGCTTCTGGAAGAAAAGTGGGGCGTTACCGCTGCTGCTCCTGTGGCTGTTGCTGCAGTTGGCGGCGCTGCTGCTCCAGTTGAAGCTGCTGAAGAGCAAACCGAATTCACCGTCGTTCTCGCGTCGTTCGGCGACAAGAAGATCGAAGTGATCAAGGAAGTTCGCGGCATCACCGGTCTTGGCTTGAAAGAAGCCAAGGACCTGGTCGAAGCAGCTCCAAAGCCAGTCAAAGAAGGCGTGTCCAAGGACGAAGCCAACAAGATCAAAGCTCAGCTCGAAGCAGCTGGTGCAAAGGTCGAATTGAAGTAAGCTTTCGCGCAAGCGAAGGAAGAAAGCGGGCATCCCTCACGGGGTGCCCGTTTTTTTATGCCTGAATTCAGACGGTGCGAGTGACGAATTCACAAATCCGTGAACGAAATTTAAATAGTCCATCCTGCATTTGTAGTGTTCCTTTTTATGACTGAAGGTCTTGTGGGGGTAATTACTCACTTTTGACTTAGAAAGCGCTCTGTCTGTTGTTCGCGATCCATGCCTCAAATCCACCCATGACTTTCCTTCTCCTCATCTCATTCTTGGCTTCTTTTTGCCTCATGAGTGTAAGGTTGTGGGACCGTGGGTTGGGCGGCTTAATGCCGAAAGACAATGCGGCTTGGCTTGGTTATTGCGGATTTGCGGCAACCTGGGCGTTTTTTGTTCCGCTCAATGCATGGGCGAAGCTAACCCATCAAGACGAATTTTGGATTCTAGGGTCGGAAGCGGTCGACGGTGGCTTTGTTGAGACCGCGACGGTTGCTTTTTACGGCTGTGCGATCGCGTGCGCTGTCATCTTGTTTCGCCGCGCCAGCACGATTTATGGCCATCAATCCGCGCCGGCGTGGCGAGTCCTTCTGATGTTGGGGATATTGGGCTTTATCGGGATGATTGGCGAGGAGATTAGTTGGGGGCAGCATTGGCTTGGTTTTGCCACCCCTGAAGGTCTGGCAGAGATCAATCTACAGCATGAATCCAACGTGCATAATCTGGTGTCGCCGCGCCTCTATGATACCGTCTATCAAGTGATGGGTTTTACTTTGATTCTCAGCCCGCCTGCACCCACTTATCTGGCAAAGCCTTGGGGCCATCTAACCATTGTGCGGTTTCTGCGCGATTGTTTCTCGTGGCCAGCAACCTATGCCATGTTAATCAGTGCTGGGATCTTGTTGCAGCATGAAGCCTTTGAAGAATTGTCGGAAATGGTTCTGGCCTTAGCCGTTTTTCAGGCACTTTGGAGTTTGTCTTTGCAGATAAATAAGCCCCAAAGTCCTACGCCTCTATAAAACTGCTGTGATGACTGTCGGTTCCCCCTTTACTTGCAGGGCGACGTAAGACATACGCACCTCGCACCTTCATATTTTCACGTTACGGTCCCACATGCCTGCGGGACCTTTTATTGCGTTTGAGGGGGGCTTTTTCCCGAGCAGGCAATCATTCGGCAGCCTGCGCGCCCAGCCCCCGCTGGATGATCGCGCGGCCCCACAAGAAGGGAAGAGCGATGGCTCAATCGTTCACGGGTAAGAAACGTATTCGTAAATCTTTCGGCAAAATTGCCGAAGCAGTGACAATGCCGAACCTGATTGAGGTTCAAAAAAGTTCCTATGACCAATTCCTTCAAAAAGATGTGCCGCAAGAAATGCGCCGCGACGAAGGTATTGAAGCGGTTTTCAAATCGGTATTCCCGATCAAGGATTTCCAAGAACGCGCCGTTCTGGAATATGTCTCCTTTGAGTTTGAGCCACCTAAGTTTGACGTGGATGAATGTATTCAGCGCGACTTGACGTTTTCGGCTCCTCTGAAGGTCAAGCTGCGTCTGATCACCTTTGAATCGGATGAAGATACTGGTGCAAAGTCGGTCAAGGATATTAAGGAACAAGACGTCTATATGGGCGACATTCCTTTGATGACTGACAAGGGCACGTTCGTAGTCAACGGCACTGAGCGCGTGATCGTCTCGCAGATGCACCGTTCGCCTGGCGTGTTTTTCGACCATGACAAGGGCAAGACCCACTCTTCGGGCAAGCTGTTGTTCGCAGCGCGCGTCATTCCATACCGTGGTTCATGGCTCGACTTTGAGTTCGATGCCAAGGACGTTGTATATGTGCGTATCGACCGCAAGCGCAAGCTGCCTGCGACCACCATCCTTTATGCGTTGGGCATGGGCGCGGAAGACATTTTGTCGACCTTCTACAAGACCATTACTTATACTGCAGCTGAAGGCGGCTGGAGCATTCCGTTCGTGCCAGAGCGTTGGCGTGGCCAGAAGCCAGCTTACGATCTGATCAATGCAGCCAACGGGAAAGTTGTTGCTGAAGGCGGCAAGAAATTGTCGGCCCGTAATGCTAACAAATTGGCTGAAGAAGGTGTCACCACCTTGTTGGTGCCAGACGATCAATTGATCGGTCGCTTCGCTGCCTTCGATATCGCCAGCGCCGAGAATGGTGAAATCTACGCCGAAGCTGGCCAAGAATTGAGCCATGTTCAAATCGTGGAAATGCGCCAAGCTGGCGTGACTGAAATCGACGTTCTCGACATCGACAACGTCACTGTCGGTCCTTGGATGCGCAACACGATCGTTCTAGACAAGAATGACGGTCGCGAAAGCGCTTTGACCGATATCTATCGCGTCATGCGTCCAGGTGAGCCGCCAACGCAGGAAACCGCGCAAGCCATGTTCCAATCCTTGTTCTTCGACAAGGAGCGTTATGACCTCTCGGCCGTTGGCCGCGTGAAAATGAACATGCGCCTCGATCTCGATGTGGATGACGAAATGCGCGTTCTGCGCAAAGAAGACATCATCGAAGTTCTTAAAGTTCTGGTTGGTCTGCGTGATGGCCGCGGCGAAATCGACGACATCGATAACCTTGGCAACCGTCGTGTGCGTTCGGTCGGCGAGTTGATGGAAAATCAATATCGCGTCGGTCTTTTGCGTATGGAGCGTGCGATCAAAGAGCGGATGGGCTCGATCGATATCGACACCGTGATGCCGCATGACTTGATCAATGCTAAGCCAGCGGCTGCGGCGGTACGAGAATTCTTTGGTTCTTCGCAATTGTCGCAATTCATGGACCAAACCAACCCGCTGTCGGAAATCACCCACAAGCGCCGTCTATCGGCCTTGGGCCCCGGTGGTTTGACCCGCGAGCGCGCAGGCTTTGAAGTCCGCGACGTGCACCCAACCCATTATGGCCGTATTTGCCCAATCGAAACGCCAGAAGGTCCGAATATCGGTCTGATTAACTCGTTGGCGACGTTTGCGCGCGTCAATAAGTATGGCTTTATCGAAAGCCCTTATCGGCGTGTGATCGACGGCAAGATGCAGGAAGAGGTGATCTATCTCTCCGCAGTTGAAGAAGCCAAATACGCGATTGCACAGGCAAACTCGCCTGTCGACGCAACCGGCTATATCACCGAAGAATTGGTCGAAGCCCGTCAAAATGGCGACGCAACCATTCTGCACCGTGACCTGATCGAGTTCATCGACGTGTCGCCAAAGCAGGTTGTTTCGGTTGCTGCGGCGCTGATCCCATTCTTGGAAAACGACGACGCAAACCGCGCTCTGATGGGCTCGAACATGCAACGTCAGGCCGTGCCTTTGGTGAAAGCCGAAGCGCCACTGGTCGGTACCGGCATGGAAGGCGTTGTGGCTCGCGACTCTGGCGCGACCATCGTCGCCCGTCGTCCCGGCATTGTTGAGCAGATCGACGGTACACGCATCGTTGTGCGAGCAACCGAAGAAACCGATCCAACCAAGCCAGGCGTTGATATCTATCGCTTGATCAAGTTCCAACGTTCAAACCAAAACACCTGTATCAACCAGCGTCCTTTGGTGCGGGTTGGCGATTTGGTCCGGGATGGCGACATCATCGCTGACGGTCCATCGACGGATCTGGGTGAATTGGCACTTGGCCGGAACGTGCTCGTCGCGTTCATGCCTTGGAACGGCTACAACTTCGAAGATTCCATTCTGATTTCAGAGCGCATCGTGCGCGACGACGTCTTCACCTCGATCCACTTGGAAGAGTTTGAGATTTCGGCCCGCGACACCAAGCTCGGCCCCGAAGAAATCACCCGCGACATTCCAAACGTCGGCGAAGAAAGCCTGCGCAACTTGGACGAAGCCGGCATCGTGGCAATTGGTGCTGAAGTGAACCCAGGCGACATTCTGGTTGGCAAGGTAACGCCAAAGGGCGAAACCCCCATGACACCAGAAGAAAAGCTCCTGCGGGCAATCTTCGGTGAAAAGGCCTCTGATGTCCGCGACACCTCCTTGAAAGTGCCACCAGGCGTTCAAGGGACGGTTGTGGAAGTCCGCGTATTCAACCGCCACGGCGTCGACAAAGACCAGCGCGCGATGCAAATCGAGCGTGAGGAAATTGAACGCTTGGCCAAGGACCGTGATGACGAATTGGCGATCCTTGAGCGCAACATCTATGGCCGCTTGAAGGAATTGCTGGTCGGCAAAGAAGGCCTGTCGGGTCCAAAGGGCTTCAGCAAGGGCGAAATCACCGAAGAAATCTTGGCGGACTTCTCCAAGGGGCAATGGTGGCAGATCGCGATTGCCGATGAAGCTGCGATGGGTGAAATCGAAGCTATTCAAAAGCTGTTCCAAGATGCAAAGCGCAGCTTGGATGCCCGCTTTGAAGACAAGGTTGAAAAGCTGCGTCGTGGCGACGAATTGCCTCCTGGCGTGATGAAAGTGGTCAAAGTCTTCGTGGCAGTGAAGCGCAAGCTGCAACCTGGCGACAAAATGGCTGGTCGTCACGGTAACAAGGGGGTTATCTCGCGCATTACCCCAATCGAAGACATGCCATTCCTCGAAGATGGTACCCACGTCGATATTGTTCTGAACCCCTTGGGCGTGCCTTCGCGCATGAACGTGGGTCAGATCCTCGAAACCCACTTGGGTTGGGCCTGCGCTGGCCTTGGCAAGCAAGTCAAGGAAGCATTGGAAGCTTATGAGCGGGCAGGGGACAAGGCACGCTTTGTCGACACCCTGACCAGCATCTATGGCCCTGATGAAGAATTGCCAACGAGCGAAGAAGACCTGAAAATCTTGGGTCGGAACCTGTCGTTCGGCGTTCCAATCGCGACCCCGGTGTTCGACGGTGCACGCGAAAGCGATATCCGGGAATTGTTGCGCCGTACGGGCAATGATGAGACCGGTCAGAGCACATTGTATGATGGCCGTACCGGTGAAGCGTTCAAGCGCAAGGTCACCGTGGGCTATATCTACATGCTCAAGCTGCACCACTTGGTGGATGATAAGATTCACGCTCGTTCGATCGGTCCATATTCGCTCGTCACCCAGCAGCCGCTGGGCGGTAAGGCGCAGTTCGGCGGTCAGCGCTTTGGGGAAATGGAAGTCTGGGCACTGGAAGCCTATGGTGCCGCTTATACCCTGCAAGAAATGTTGACGGTGAAGTCCGACGACGTCGCTGGCCGGACCAAAGTGTATGAGAGCATCGTGCGCGGTGATGATACATTCGAAGTCGGTATCCCTGAATCGTTCAACGTTTTGATCAAGGAAATGCGTTCCTTGGGTCTGAACGTCGAGCTGGTCGAAGGGATGGGAGCTGCTGTTGGCGATGGTGCCGGCGGCCAACTCCCACCGAAGAAATAATCCACATTTGATTGAGTTTGCGGGGAGTGGCTTTCACTCTCCGCTTTGTTCTCTTCACGAGAACGGGAGACTGGGTTCTATGAATCAAGACGTGATGAACATCTTTGGCCCTCAAGCCATTGCCCCACAATTCGACAATATCCGCATTGCTTTGGCCAGCCCTGACCAGATCAAGGCTTGGTCCTATGGCGAAGTCAAAAAGCCAGAAACCATCAACTACCGGACCTTTAAGCCAGAGCGCGACGGCCTGTTCTGCGCCCGTATCTTTGGACCAATCAAGGACTATGAGTGCTTGTGCGGCAAGTATAAGCGCATCAAGTACAAGGGCGTCACCTGCGAAAAGTGCGGCGTGGAAGTCACACTTCAACGAGTACGTCGTGAGCGCATGGGCCATATCGAATTGGCCGCGCCTGTTGCCCACATCTGGTTCTTGAAGTCCTTGCCTTCGCGTATCGCTTTGATGCTGGATATGGCTTTGAAGGACGTTGAGAAAGTTCTCTATTTTGAACGTCACATCGTGATCGAGCCCGGCATTACGCCCTTCACAGAGCGTCAGTTGATCGATGAGAACGAGCTTTATGAAGCCCAAGACACCTATGGCGAAGACAGCTTTACCGTGGGCATTGGTGCCGAAGCCGTTCGCACCATGCTGGAAGCGATCGATCTGGAAGAAACTGCCAAACAGATCCGCATCGACATTTCTGAATGCACGACCGAGCTGAAGCCAAAGAAGCTCGCTAAGCGTTTGAAGCTGATCGAAGCCTTCATGAATTCTGGCAACCGCCCAGAATGGATGATCATGACGAACATCCCCGTTATCCCACCGGAATTGCGCCCCTTAGTGCCTCTGGATGGTGGCCGGTTTGCAACGTCAGACTTGAACGACCTCTATCGCCGCGTCATCAACCGCAACAACCGTTTGAAGCGTCTGATTGAACTGCGTGCGCCAGACATCATCGTGCGCAACGAAAAGCGCATGTTGCAAGAATCCGTCGACGCTTTGTTCGACAATGGCCGTCGCGGTCGGGTCATCACCGGCGCGAACAAGCGTCCGCTGAAGTCTTTGGCTGACATGCTGAAGGGCAAGCAAGGTCGCTTCCGTCAGAACTTGCTCGGCAAGCGCGTCGACTATTCGGGCCGCTCGGTGATCACCGTGGGGCCGGAATTGAAGCTGCATGAGTGCGGTTTGCCTAAAAAGATGGCTTTGGAATTGTTCAAGCCCTTTATATACCAACGTCTGGACGCTAAGGGCCTGTCCAGCACGGTGAAGCAATCGAAGAAGCTCGTTGAAAAAGAGCGTCCTGAAGTTTGGGACATTCTTGACGAAGTGATCCGCGAGCATCCTGTGATGCTGAACCGCGCACCAACCCTGCATCGCTTGGGCATCCAAGCCTTCGAACCGAAGCTAATCGAAGGTAAGGCCATCCAGCTGCACCCGCTGGTATGTACCGCATTCAACGCCGACTTCGACGGCGACCAAATGGCTGTTCACGTGCCATTGTCGATTGAAGCTCAGCTTGAAGCACGCGTGCTTATGATGTCGACCAACAACATCTTGAGCCCTGCAAGCGGCAAGCCCATCATCGTGCCAAGCCAAGACATCGTCTTGGGTCTCTACTTCTTGTCGATCGAGCGTGAAAACGAAATCGGCGAAGGCAAGGCTTTCCGCGACTTGGGTGAAATCGAAGCTGCTTTGGATGCGGGCGTTGTTACGCTGCATTCCAAGATCAAAGCGCGCTATGTCGGTGTCGATGATGAGGGCAAGCCTGTCACCAAGACGATCAACACGACCCCAGGCCGTTTCATGATTGCGGATCTGTTGCCACGTCACCCAAAGGTGCCGCCAACGATCGTCAATCAGCTGATGACCAAGAAGGAAGTATCTAACATCATCGACCAAGTCTACCGCTTCTGCGGCCAGAAGGCGACGGTGATCTTTGCAGACCGTATGATGCAATTGGGCTTCAAAGAAGCTTGTAAGGCCGGCATTTCCTTCGGTATGGCCGACATGGTTGTGCCACCTGAAAAGGAAGCCATGGTCGAAGCAACCCGGACCAGCGTTGAAGAATATGAGCAACAATATTCCGACGGTCTGATCACCAAGGGCGAGAAGTACAACAAGGTCGTTGACGCTTGGTCGAAATGTACTGACCGAGTTGCAGACGCGATGATGGAAGAAGTTTCGAAGCTTCGCCCAGGTCGCGACGGCGTAACCTTGGAAATGAACTCCGTTTACATGATGGCGCACTCCGGTGCCCGTGGTTCGAAGAACCAGATGAAGCAATTGGCCGGGATGCGCGGTCTGATGGCTAAGCCATCGGGCGAAATCATCGAAACGCCAATCATCTCGAACTTCAAAGAAGGCCTGACCGTTCAGGAATACTTCAACTCCACCCACGGAGCGCGTAAGGGCTTGGCCGATACCGCATTGAAGACCGCAAACTCGGGTTATCTGACCCGTCGTTTGGTCGATGTGGCGCAGGATTGCATCATCACCGAAGAAGATTGCGGCACCTCGATGGGTATCGAGCTGCGGGCTGTCACCGAAGGGGCGGAAGTTATCGTCTCCTTGGAACAGCGCATTCTTGGCCGGACCTTGGCGCAAGATGCGGTTGATCCGCAAACGGGCGAAGTCATCTACCCACAAGACACCTATGTGGATGAAGACATTGCCATCGCCATCGATAAAGCTGGCGTGCAAACCATTAAGGTTCGCTCACCTCTGACATGTGAAACCCGCAACGGCGTATGCGCAACCTGCTATGGCCGTGACCTTGCTCGCGGTACCCGCGTCAACCACGGTGAAGCGGTGGGCGTTATCGCCGCTCAGTCGATCGGTGAGCCTGGTACCCAGCTGACCATGCGTACCTTCCACATTGGTGGTGCGGCACAGGTGGCCGATACCAGTTTCATGGAAGCCGGTCTCGACGGTGAAGTGCGCTTCATGAACCGTGCAACGGTGAAGCGCGATGACGGCGATCTGGTCTGCTTGAGCCGTAACATGGTGATCGCCGTGTTTGATGGCGAAGGCAAAGAGCGTCAGTCCTTCAAGCTTCCGTTTGGTGCGCGCATCCGTGCAGAAGACAAGACAAAGGTCGTTCGCGGCCAACGTCTGGCCGACTGGGACCCGTTTGCAACCCCAATCGTCACCGAAGTTGGCGGCCGCGTGCGTCTGCAAGACCTCGTAGACGGTATTTCGGCTCGCGACGAGTTGGACGATGCCACCGGTATTTCGTCCAAGCGCGTGATCGACTGGCGTGGCGCGAAGGCCAATAATGACCTGCGCCCTGCTGTCGCTCTATTGAACGACGACGGTAGCTTCGTGAAATTGGCCAATGGCGCAGACGCTGTCTACACCTTGCCAATCGATGCGATCTTGTCGGTCACCGATGGTGAAATGATCGGGCCAGGTGCCACTCTGTCGCGTGTTGCAACGGGTGGAGCCAAGACCCGCGACATCACGGGCGGTCTGCCACGCGTTGCGGAATTGTTTGAAGCCCGTCGTCCGAAGGACCACGCGATAATCGCCGAAATCGATGGGCGTGTTGAATTTGGTAAGGACTATAAGAACAAGCGCAAAGTGCTCATTATCCCCGATGATGAAACGATGGAGCCCGCAACCTATCTGATCGCCAAGGGTAAGCACTTGTCGGTTCAAGATGGCGACCGGATCAAGCGCGGCGAATATCTGCTCGACGGCAACCCAGCGCCTCAAGACATCTTGGCGGTTCTGGGCGTGGAGGCTTTAGCCGAATATCTGGTTGAAGAAATCCAGAAGGTCTATCGCCTCCAAGGCGTGGGTATCAATGACAAACACATTGAAACCATCGTCCGTCAGATGTTGCAGAAGGTGGAAGTCACCGATCCAGGCGATACCGACATGATCAAGGGCGACGCCATTGATGAAGTCGACTTGATCGATGAAAACGCCCGTATGAAGGAATTGGGCCTCCGCGAAGCCACAGCAGAGCCTGTGCTTCTGGGGATCACCAAAGCCTCCTTGCAGACCCGTTCGTTCATCTCGGCCGCGTCGTTCCAAGAAACCACCCGCGTCCTCACCGACGCAGCGGTCAATGGCAAGCACGACACGCTGGAAGGCCTCAAAGAAAACGTTATCGTGGGCCGTCTGATCCCTGCCGGTACCGGTGGTGCGCTTCGCCGCTTGAAGGCGATTGCCGCCTATCAAGATGCCGATGCCGCGATCGAGCAAGAAAGCGCGATGGAGCCTTTGCCCGCCGAAGTGGCTGGCATGGATGTTGTCGACCTCGGCACCGAATAAGGTTTCGAAACTTTGCAAATTTAAAAAGGCCTCGGAGCAATCCGGGGCCTTTTTGGTGTTGGGGGCAAAACAGCGCGTTGGTCAAAAAACCTGGGCGCGACAACTCGAAATGACTGAGGGGAAATGGCTCTCCTTTATCTGGACCCACTTTGGTGGGAACTAAAGTTTTTGGTCCCGGAGTTTGATGGTGCGGATTTTATGTGAACCGGTGAGGCTCTTTTGTCCAGCATTTGCAGATGTATTCGTAGGGTGTGAGGCCTTTGAGGGTCTTGAGCCGCTTGGCGAAGTTGTAG
>JBEAVQ010000124.1:0-9683 GCA_041160865.1 Pseudomonadota bacterium
TATGGATTTGAGCGCGCGGGTCCACAAACAGGGGCAAGAGTGACTTGCCGTCAATTTCGCCGCTCAAAGGCCTCCCAACCAAGAGGGCCAAGGTAGGCGCGACATCGGCAATGTCGACCAGAGATGCGCTTACCATGCCCGGCATTATTGTTCCCCGCCAATTGGCGATGAAGGGAACTTGGGTGCCGCGCAGCGTCGTCGTGCCCTTGCCGCCTTGCACGGCAACACCGTTTCGCCGCACGGTAATGGCTGGGTGGGTGCCATTGTCGGAGGTGAAAATGATCAGGGTGTTCTCGCTAAGCCGCAGGTCTTCGACCTTCTTAATCACCGTCCCAACGAGCATATCAAGGTGGCGGACCATGCCGCGATAACGCTCTTGCTTGTCAGCGGGATTATTCATGTCCGGCGTCAGAACCCATGGATCATGGGGCTCCAGCATGGAGTAAAACATCAAGAACGGCTTGTCCTTATTCGTATCCATGAAGTCGAGGGCGGCCTTATTGATGATGTCGGGACCATATTCACGATCTTCAATTCGCTCCCGCCGGCCGTTGCGGAAGAAGGTCGGGCCCCAATAGCGCGAACCGACTTCCTGTTCGGTCAAGTTGTGCACGATATAGTTTTGGAAGCCTGCGGCGACTGGACTGGAACCCATCAGGGGAATGGTGGCCTCCCAAGCTTTACCTAATTGCCACTTGCCGCCAACAAATGTCTCGTAGCCTTTGTCGCGCGCGGCATGGGCAAACGTCCGCTCCGCTTCGTCGAGGTGCCCGAAGTCCTTAAAGTTCCTACTGCTGTCCTTGCCCGTCAGAAGGCGAACCCGCGACGGCGTGCAGATCGGCATGGCATGCGCATTCTCAACTCTCAGGCCGGTTTGCGCCAGCTTGTCCAAATTGGGTGTGGCAATTTCGCTGCCGTAGGCACCGACCGATTCCACGCCCATATCGTCAGCGAGAATGACGATGATGTTTGGTGGCCGCTTTGGCGGCACCGGCTGAGCGGCCGACAATGGCCAGGCTATGAAAACCGCCAGCGTCACAAGGGGCGTAAGGATTCGGTTTATGGAGCCTGCATGCATCATCAGTATCCCGTCTTCACATCATCTGCTTGGGAAAAAATTGGTGAGGCGGTATTAGCCCCTCACTCTGTTGATCAGATTTTCACACCATTCCTGCCGACCCGACTTTGGAACAGGGCCTCGGTCCGCCGCGACAGCATGATGGGCCAGGTCGGCCAAAGTCGTCGCTGGTTGATGGATTTTTTGGCCAAGTGGGCCCTTCCAGCCGGCATAGCGCTCGGCACGGAAGTCTTCCAATCTGCCGTCCTCGATGATAGCTGCGGCGCTTAACAAGGCGCGCGCGATCGTGTCGATCCCGCCAATGTGACCATGAAACAGGTCGATCGCGTCAATCGACTGACGGCGGACCTTGGCGTCAAAATTGAAGCCACCGGTGGTAAAGCCGCCTCCGCGCAGAAGCTCCAGCATCGCAAGGGTCAGTTCTTCAGCTGAATTGGGGAATTGGTCGGTATCCCAGCCATTTTGTGGGTCACCTCGATTGGCGTCGATAGAGCCCAAAATGCCGAGCGCGCGGGCCATCGCCAATTCATGCTCAAACGTATGGCCGGACAGGGTCGCGTGATTGGCCTCAATATTGACCTTCACCTCATTTTCAAGGCCAAAGCGCTTGAGAAAGCCATAAACCGTCTGGGTGTCGAAATCATATTGATGCTTGGTTGGCTCATGGGGTTTGGGCTCAATCAGGACCGTGCCTTTAAAGCCAATGCGATGCTTATGGTCGACCACAAGCGCGAGGAAACGGCCAAAATTGGTCTGCTCTATCCCAATCTCTGTATTGAGAATGGTGTCATAGCCCTCACGACCGCCCCAAAGAACATAATTGGCCCCTTTTAGTCGATGCGTTGCATCCAAGGCATCTTTCACCTGCATGGCGGCCCAAGCAAAAACTTCGGGGTCAGGATTGGTTGCCGCACCCGACATATAGCGCGGGTGACTGAACAGATTTGCCGTGCCCCATAGTAATTGCCTTCCATGTCGGGATTGCAGCGCTTCGAGATGGTCTACCGCCTCGGCAAATGAGGCCTGAAAGGCGCGCGCGTCTTCGGCATCGGCCATAACGTCGACATCGTGGAAGCAATAAAACGGTACGTCCAGCTTCTCGACAAAGGCGAAGGCGGCTTCCCGCTTCAGTTTGGCATGCGCTTGATCATTAGCGCCTGCATGCCAAGGCCGCTTAAACGTGCCTGCGCCAAACACGTCGCTGCCGGGCCAACAGAATGTATGCCACATGCAAACTGCAAACCGCAGATGCTCTTCCATGCGCTTACCCAAAACCACCCGGTCCTTGTCATACCAATGATAGGCCAAGTCATTTGTGCTGGCTGGACCCTCAAAGCGGATGGTATCGAAAGGTGCGAAATAATCGGCAGACATGATTTTCCTCTCTATAAAGTTCGGATCGCGCGGGTCGCACGACCAAAGCGCTCTCGCTTTGGGGCCAGTCTTTCCGCAACCGCGGGGTCTGGTTCGATGACGTGCTTGACTGGCGGGGCTGTGCAAACCTCAGCCGCCGCAGCGCCCGTGGCCGCCATGTGGGCTAGGCGCGCAGCGCCCATAGCAGGCCCCAATTCGCCACTTTCCAGATAAACCAAAGGTACATTCAAGGCGGACGCGAGGATTATGCCCCAATGGGTTGATCGTTCTCCACCACCAATAACCGACATGGTCTCCACTGTGGTCCCAGCAGCTTGTAAGGCCGCCAACCCATCAGCATGGGCGAAGGCTACCCCTTCAAGTACGGACGCGGCCAGTCGACCTGCATCGCTATCGTTGTCGAGGCCAAGGAAACCAGCTCTCAAATACGGGTCATTATGGGGCGTACGCTCACCCGATAGGAATGGTAGGAAGAGTTCAGGGCCCTGCGCGATGCCTGCCTTTTCGGCTGCTGCCAGAAAGGCGTGGACGTCCAACCCCAATGTCGCGGCACCCCAATCGAGGCAACTTGCGGCGGATAAATGCACGCTCATTTGGTGCCACATGTCGGGCAAGCAGTGGCAAAAAGCATGTACGGCGCGTTCCGGATTAGGCCTAAACCTGTCTGTCGCCACGAAGATCACGCCGGATGTTCCCAGCGACAGTAAGGCCTCGCCATCGCTGATCACGCCGATCCCAGCGGCACCTGCCGCATTATCCCCAGCGCCCGCGGCAATAGGAACCCGTCCCATGCCCCAAAGCGCGGCAATTTCGGCTCGCAATTGGCCGGTGACTTGGTTGCCCTCATATAGTTTGGGCATATGATCTGTTGTTAGCTCACACGCGGCCAGCATCTCCAGAGTGTTCCGGCGCTATCAGACAGGTCAGACGCTTTCTCCCCAGTCAAGCATAGGCGCACATAGTCTTTTGGCAGCAAAACATGGGCGATTTGCCCGAAAACATCCGGCTCATTTTCTTTAACCCAAAGGAGCTTAGGTGCCGTGAATCCCGGCATGGCGAGATTGCCGGTGATTTCGCTCGATCGCGGCACCTTGGCTTCTAGCTGAGCGCAGGCAGCGGCGCTGCGGCCATCATTCCACAAAATGGCAGGGCGAAGAGGCGTATCGTCTTCACCCAGCAAGACTGCACCATGCATTTGTCCCGATAAGCCGATGGCCTGAACTTGCCGTCGAAGATCTAGATCAAACTGTCCGACAGCCTGCTGCGTGGCCGTCCACCAATCAATGGGATCCTGCTCAGACCAAGTTGCAAAGGGTCTGGACACTGTTAACGGAAACAAGGATTGCGCCACGACGTGACCCGCTACATTGACCAATACGGCCTTGACTCCTGAGGTGCCAATGTCGATCCCGAGAAACAGGCTTCCATTCCTTGTATACCGCTAGTAGACAAGTTTAACAGAGCTAAGTTACCATTGCAAGTAAATCTAGGCCTCCTAAGGCACCGGACGGTCACTTCTGTGTGAATTTTTTAGGGGCCCTGGAAAGAGCATGTCGACATACTCGCGTCGCAGCACGCGAGCCCCATCGGAAAGGCAGCATGATGATGGACCAAACTTTGCTTGAGCGGCTGGTGGCAATTGTTGGCCCGCAGCATGTATTCTTCCGTGAACAGCTTTCCGAATTCCCAACCAGTTTTTGGGATGCCTCGCCCTTACAGGCCCGGGGCTTGGTTCGTCCGGGGTCGACCGAAGAGGTCAGCGCGATCATGGCGATTTGTCATGAGGTTGGTCAGTCGGTGGTAGTTCGCGGCGGTCTAACCGGACCAGTCGGTGGGCTTGCTTCGACGGGCCAAATGCTAGCGATTTCGCTTGAACGTATGCAGGCTATGGGCCCTGTCGATCTCGTCAATTCATGCTTTGTGGTCGAAGCCGGCGCGATTTTGCAGAACGCCCAGGAGCATGCACGCAACAGTGGAAGGCTATTGGCCTTGGACTTGGGAGCGCGAGGCTCTTGCACCATTGGTGGCAACATCGCCACCAATGCGGGCGGGATCAATGTTTTGCGCTATGGGATGGCGCGCCACCAAATCTTGGGACTGGAGGCCGTATTAGCCGATGGTATGATTGTATCTTCCATGACGCCAATGTTGAAAACCAATACGGGCTATGATCTCAATCAGCTCTTCATTGGCACCGAAGGTACCCTCGGCATTGTGACGCGGGCTGTCATGCGCGTGCACCCATTGCCGATCAGCACGCAGACAGCCTTGGTCGCTTTGGAAAAATTTGAGGCAGTCACCAATCTGCTCGCCCTCATCAAGACCATGCTGGGTGAAAAGCTCTCAGCCTTTGAAGTCATGTGGTCAGACTATTTCAAAGCCCAAACCGAGCCGGGCCTGCAGCGTGCGCCGCTATCGCGAGATCATCAATTTTACGTTGTCCTTGAATGTCAGGGCATGGATCCAGCCCGCGACGGCGATGAATTTATTGCCATGATGCAGCAAGGCTTAGAGAGCCGGCTGATTGTCGATGCCGTGGTCGCCAATTCCGAGCGTGAGCGCTTGGCTTTGTGGGAGTTGCGCGAAAACTTAGAGTCGATGCTGAAAAAGACACCTGTCTACCTCTATGATGTCGCTGTGCCGATCGACCAAATGTCTGACTATGTCGTCTCTGTCATGGACCGCGTCTATGCGACCTGGCCAAACGGGCAGTGCTTTGCCATGGGGCATATTGCTGATGGCAATGTTCACTTTTTTGTTCAGCCACGTCAGCCAGGGACCACTCACGAACAAAGCGATGAATTGGTTTATGGCCCCTTGGCGGCCTTTGGGGGATTGATTTCCGCTGAGCATGGCATCGGTCGAGAAAAGAAGCACTGGCTGCTGCGCAACCGACCAGCGGCATTCCTTGATACCATGCGACGGCTTAAAGCCGCTTTTGATCCTAAATTCTTGCTCAATCCTGGCTGTGTCTTTGACTGATGTGCTGTGGGGGTGATTAAAAACGGCAGCTTCGTGTTTGACTGACTCTTACATCAAGCAGGGAGGGGTGGTTGGGGATAGAACCCCCCTGAAGCGCGGTCATTCTTGCCCCAACCGCAGTTGAGGGTTTCCCCTGAGACAATAAAACTCTAGGTCTGAGCCCATGGTTGGATTGATTGATCGCGATAGCCGGGTGTGGGCCGTTTTAGGGCCAACCAATACGGGTAAGACCCATCTAGCGGTGGAGCGTATGCTGGGCCATCCGACGGGTATGATCGGTTTGCCGCTGAGGCTTTTGGCGCGCGAGGTTTATGATCGGATCGTCAAGCAAAAGGGTGTCGGCCATGTTGCCTTGGTGACGGGGGAGGAACGGATTGTTCCCGCCTCAGCTCGCTATTTTGTGGCAACTGTGGAGGCCATGCCCCTCGATCGGCCTTTCTCCTTTATTGCCATCGACGAAATTCAATTATGTGCAGACCCTGATCGTGGGCATATCTTTACTGATCGATTGCTGCGTGCGCGTGGCCAAGCAGAGACGATGTTCCTAGGCTCTGACACCATGCGGCCGATGATTCGCGCCATGATCCCGGGAATTGAGATTGAACGGCGCGAGCGTTTGTCCACCTTGACCTATACTGGCGTCAAAAAGATCACCAAGCTGGCGCGGCGAAGTGCCATCGTCGCCTTCAGCCAGGAAGAAGTTTATGCCATCGCTGAACTGATCCGTCGCCATAAGGGGGGCGCGGCAGTAGTCATGGGCGCATTGAGCCCGCGCACCCGCAATGCGCAGGTCGCGCTTTACCAGTCCGGTGAAGTCGATTTTCTGGTTGCAACTGATGCGATTGGCATGGGCCTTAACATGGATGTCGATCATTTGGCCTTTGCTGGACTGTCGAAATTTGATGGTCGGCGTCACAGACCCTTGCGCGCTGATGAGATTGCCCAAGTCGCCGGGCGTGCCGGCCGCTTTCGAACCGACGGCACGTTTGGTGAAACCGCGGACTGCCCCGACCTTGATACCCAAACCGTCGAGCGGGTCGAGGGACATCAGTTTGAGCCCGTCGATGCGCTGGAATGGCGAACGTCTGACCTTGATTACCGTTCTTGCCAAGCATTGATTGCCTCACTGGAAGCACCATCACCGCATCCTTCGCTCAAACGCTCACGCGGTGCCATTGATGAAGAGGCGTTTCGCCGTTTGGCCGTTCTAGAGTGGGTCCAGCCCCTGACGCGGTCATCGGTAGGGGTGCGCCGCCTGTGGGATGCGTGCCAGCTGCCTGATTTTCGCAAAGCGCCGCAAGATGAGCATGTTCACTTAATTGAGGGATTGGCCGAACACCTGCTTAAGCCTAAAGGATTGGTACCATCAGACTGGTTCGCGCGTCGTGTGAACGAGTTGGACCGAACCGATGGTGATATCGAACAATTGCAACAAAGATTGGCAGCAATCCGCACTTGGACCTATGTCGCGAACCGATCTGACTGGGTTGATGAAAATAGACACTGGCAAGGCCAAACACGGGTGATAGAAGACCGTCTATCTGATACACTCCACGAGCGCTTGATGCAGCGCTTCATTGATAAGCGTACCTCCGCCCTACTGAAGGGCCTTAAACGGGAAAATGCCATGGAAGTTGACGTGAAAGAAACCGGCGAAGTGACTGTGGAAGGCCATGTGATTGGCCGTCTCGTCGGTTTGCGTTTTCAGGCAGATCCCGAAGCCACAGGGCTTGAAGAACGCGCTGTGAAAAATGCGGCGTTCCAAGGCCTGCGACCTGAGCTAACGCGCCGTCTTGAGGCGATTGCGACAGGCGGCATAAATGACTTTGTGTTGTCTGATTTGGGTGTCGTGATTTGGCGCGGCGATGAGATCGCCAAGCTGATGAGCCGCCAGCCTTTGTTAAAGCCGCGCGCGGTGATGATTGGTGGCGAACTGGGCCCAGAAGACGTGTTGAAGCGCGCCCAAGAACGGCTCGACAATTGGTTACTCGAGATTGTTGCGCGGGACTTGGTGCCATTGAAGGCCTTGGCTGAAGCCGCTGACGGCGAGAGCTTGAAGGGCTTGGCCCGTGGTGTGGCCTATCGCGTCGCCGAAGCCGGCGGGGTGATGGACAGGGCCGAGCTCGATGCCGACATCAAGCAATTGTCGCAAGATGATCGAAAAGCCCTGCGGGCGGTGGGCCTACGTTTTGGTCGGGCCAATATTTATGCGCCAGCACTTCTAAAGCCACGCCCGGCGCGGCTGCATGCCTTGTTCGCCTTCTTTGCCGGCGGTGGCGACCCCACAACCAGCGCGCCTTTCTTGCCGCCTTTAGGGGTGACGAGCTTTACCTTACCGAGCCCGGTTGAAGCCAAGCCCTTAGCGGCTGCCGGCTTCCGTGCCTTTGGTCAGCGCGCCGTGCGGCTCGATATCGTCGACCGGATTGCGGATGCTTTGTTTGAAGCTGCCGAAGCAGCCAAGGGCCCATGCGTGTTCCCAGCCGTAATCGTGTCGCTGCTCGGGGCTTCCAACGAAGATGCCGAAGCTGTTGTCGAAGCGTTGGGTTGGGAGAAGTTTGAGACGACGCGCCCGGTGAAAGCCCCAGAACCGCCTGCACCAGAGCCTGTGGTGGAGCCTGCTGATCCCATCACCGAGGCCGCGATTGACGTCGAGGTCAACGAAGGCGGCACGCCTGACGTCGTGCCTACGCCAGAATCAGAGCCTGAAGCGGTGGCAGAGCCAGTCATCGAAGCCACTCCCGAGCCTGAAGCGACTGAAGCTGTAGAAGCACCTGAAGTGGAAGCCGCAGAGCCGCTGGCGATGGAGGCGGTCACCTTGTGGCGTCGCAAGCGCGCCAAACCACCGCGCACCGATCAACGCCCCTTTAAGCGCGGCGCTCCAAATCGGGGACCTCACCCGCGTCCACAAGGACAAGCGACAGCTGAAGCACCTGCCCGCGAAGCCCGTCCGCCACGTGCTGATGCAGCTCGGCCTGCTCAAGGGCAGCGCCGCGATGGCAATCGTCCGCCACGCGAAGGCGGCTTTAAGCGGCCAGAGGGTGGTCGTCCGCCGCATCGGGGACCAGAAGGCCGCAGCTTTGCCGCTGCCCCGCCGCGTTCAAATACGGGAAGTGTTGCTGCGATTGATCCCAACAATCCATTTGCGGTTTTGGCGGGATTAAAATTGACGGCAGAGCCCCTTAAGCAAGCCAAAGGCGGCCCGCCTTCCAAGAAGCATCGTGGCAATAAGCCTAAGAGGGCGGGCGGCCCGCCTGCTCCCGCCGTGGAGCCGCAATCTGAATGAGCGAAGAGGCCGATCGCGCTCGGCTGGATGTCTGGCTCTGGCGCGCCCGCTTTTTTAAGACCCGCAGCTTAGCGAGCGAATTTGTCTCTCGCAAAGGGGTTCGCCTTGCGCGGGGCGGTTTGGCTGTCCGCAAGATCGACAAACCCGGCTATACAATCGCGCCGGGCGATGCTTTGGCCTTTGCCATTGCAGGCCACCCCTACCATGTAGAAATTCTTGCTCTAGGTGTGAGGCGAGGGCCAGCATCTGAGGCTGTTCTGCTCTATAATACCGCAATCGGCCGGGACGAGGTTGACCTTTCTGGTCAGCAAGGTCACATCGGCGCCGAAAAACTACTAAGGAGATCCAGCTAGGACCATGACCTACATCGTGACCGACGCCTGCGTGAAGTGCAAATACATGGATTGTATCGAAGTTTGCCCTGTAGATTGCTTCTACGAAGGCGAGAACTTCTTGGTTATCCATCCTGATGAATGTATCGACTGCGGTGTATGCGAGCCAGAGTGCCCCGTCGATGCCATTAAGCCCGATACCGAAGATGAGCCCGACGGCAAGTGGCTGAAGATCAATTCTGACTATGCCAAAATCTGGCCCAACATCACCGTGAAGGGCGAGCCCCCAGCGGATCGTGATGACTTTGCCAAAGAAGATGGCAAGTTTGAGAAATACTTCTCGCCCAATCCTGGCGAAGGCAATTAAGCGGCGGGCCGGTGTGCCCGCTGTCAGGAAGGTCGCGAGGCCTTTGGAGTTCGTTCGATGAATTGGTCCAAGACCTATGACGGCGCAGAGCCGATGCGCGTCAACAAATGGATGGGCCAAACCGGGGTCTGCTCGCGCCGCGAAGCTGAAGCCTTGATCGATGCAGGCCTTGTCTCGATTGAAGGCGAAACCGTTGCAGACATGGGCCGTAAAATCCAACCCGGCCAGACCTTGACCATTGCTGAAGCCGGCAAGTCACAACTGGAC